>DATGEL010000082.1 GCA_035310145.1 Dehalococcoidia bacterium | reverse complement strand
GAGTGCTGCCACAACCGGCTGAAGCAGTTCCGCGCCCTGGCCACCCGCTACGACAAGCGAGGCTGGAACTACCGCGCCATGGTGGTGATTGCCGCATTACTGCTGTGGCTCCCCAAGTGATTCACCAGACACGCCCTAATCACTTGACCCATTACAACTTGTCACACCCAGCAAATTTTGTAGATTTCCACAATTGCCTGGCCTCATCAGTGCGGCGGCTCGACGACGGTGGCCGCGGCCATCGTCGGTGCAAGGGAGCTGCGGACTCCAACGGTCGCTGCCCCGCCTGCGCCTGCGGGTGGCCGATCTCCTGCTCGTGCACTGGGTCGTCGACGGCGCACCGGCGTGGGGCGCTCTGCGCAGGCCGAGCCGGACCAGACGCGGCGAGTTTGCGGATCGCGGGAATGTCTACGGCGCCCCCGAGCGGGCGAGGCGGCGCTGAAGATATTCCGCTGCATATACGCGACGAAACTCCTCGCGCTGCTCCTTTGGATAGACGCAGTGCGAGGCCCATTCCAGATCGTTCAAGGCAGCTCCACCCCAACCCCGCACGGTCAGCTCGTTCTGCTGGCTCGATCGCGGGCTGCTGATATCAAGACTGTGACGCGCCTCGTCCTCGCGGGCGGCCGCGCGCGCGTGTGCGAAGAGCACCGCTGCTTCGAGAAGAGCAACATTCGCTGCCATATTTCCTCCCTGAGAGCGACCACTGCAGCGCCCGCTCGGGGTGCCGGATGCGCCCGGCCCGCGGCGTCGCCAGCAGCGGCTCGTCACCGGCAAGTTGTTCACACCAGCCGCGGATACGGCACTACCAGTGGGGTGCGCCGGGATTCAGGTCACGTTCTCGGTAGGCGGAGCAGGCGGCACAGCGTGGGCGGGGGGATGGTCGCCACTTCAAGGCTGCACCGCTCCTTCCTGTTGCCGGCCGGCAACTGGCGAAGGCGGCGCGCCACGCGCGGCCTGACCCACACTTCGCAGATGGCCAAAGATATCGCGATAAGCGGTAAGCGGGCTGGTTTGATGATAGGGGATGCCGTATTCCGCGCAGAACGTTTCGACCAGTGCCTGCGCCGCAGGCAAGCGATTGCGCGGCAGGGTTGGGAACAGGTGATGCTCGATCTGGTAGTTGAGTCCGCCGAACAGATAGTCCAGCAGTGGGCTTGGCTGCACGTTGCGCGAGCTGAGCACCTGCTCAAGCAGGAAGTCGTCCGCCACGTCCGCCGGGGGCGCCGCGTTTGTCGCCATGCCCTTGTGATTTGGCGCAAACACGAGTCCCATGTACAGGCCGAAGCACATCTGATGCAGCGCGATGAAGCCGAGACCGGGCATGACGCCGAAGTGGTGGATCGCAAGCTCGCTGTACGCCGCGAGATGGAGCACGATCAGCAGCAACTCGAGCAGCCAGCACCGCCCGCGGCGCGTTACAAGGTATTCGATGCTGGAAACGCGAAGGACGATCCCCTCGGTCAGCACCAGTGCCAGGAAAAGCAGGTGCTGGTAGCGTACAAACAGCCGCTGCGCACGATTCATAGACTGCGCCCGCTCCGGGCTGAACGCCAGAACCGGCAGCATAACATCCGGGTCGAAGCCCGGACGGTTGGGATGCCCATGATGCCGATTGTGCTTGGTTTGCCACCAGCTCGCGCTGACTCCAACCAGCAGATTACCAACGATCAGACTAAGAACGGTGCGAGGGCGTTGCGATCGCACGACCTGGCGATGCCCGACATCATGGCCGAGAAAGGCGAACTGCACGAACACCGCTGCCAGAAGTGCTGCGTCAAATACCAACCACCACGGGTTGCGGCTTGTGGACAGCAGAAGCAGCGCCATTGTGGCCAGCAGCGCCGTGGTCGCGAACTTCCAGGCGTAGTAGCGTGGCTGGGGTTTGAGCAGGCCGGCGACTTTCACGCGCCGCTTCAGTTCCGCGTACTGCCCGACAGCGCTCAGCGGCACAGGGGGCGCCGCGGCGTGGCTCGGGGGCAGGCTTGACCGCATGCACAACTCCTCGCCCTGCGGCGCTGCGCGGCGCCGTCAGGCATACTTCGCCGGCGTGCGCCGGCCGTGGCCGGCACGCGTTCATCTCTGAGCCGCCGCGCGTGGCAAGAGACACGGCGCAGGCGCGCCTCACGAGCGGCGCCAGGGAAAGCGGCGTTGCCGATCGTCGACGCGGTAACCGGCGCCGGCGATGGCGCCGACCAGCTGCGCTTCGCTGATTTGTGTGGCGTGGTAGTCCACGTACGCCAGGGCGGTGAACGGGCTTACGTAGGCCCGCACCACCCCCTGCAGGCGGCGGAGCACCGCCTCCAACGCCCGCGCTCGGTCGCTGTTGCTTTCAATGCCAAGTACGGGCAGCGCGAGGGGTGTGGCGCCTTCGTCGTCCATCGGCATCCCTTTCCGCCGTCGCTCAGCTCAAGCGACGCCGGCGCTCGCCAGCGACTTCGGCGCGCAGGTTGCAAGGGTCTACCCATCAAGTGTACACCGTATGCACGGCACATGCCAGGCATTCGCCATGAGTGTTCCGGAATTGCGCCGGAATATGGTGGTTCACCTGTGTGAGGAGAACACGATGCCGGAGGTGACGCTGGAGCAGGCGGCGATCGTGCTGGGCGTGAGCGTCGATACCGTGCGGCGGCGCGTCCGCCTCGGCCAGTTGCCGGCCCAACGCGACGCGACCGGCCGCCGCCTGGTGACCGTGCCGGCCGCGCCAGCGCTGCCGGAGGACGTGGAACGGCTGCACCAGCGCGAGCGCGAGCAGGTTAATGCGCTCAACCGCGACAATGCCCATCTCACGGAGCTGGTGGCGGAGCTGCGCCGCCAGCGTGTGCAGTTGGAGGCGCAGAACGCGGCGCTGCAAACGCATCTTCACGCGGCGAGCGAGGCCCAGCGCGATCTGCACCGCCTGCTCGCGAACGCCCAGGAGCAGATTGCGCAGCTGCTCCGCAGCCATGAAGGGGGCGCCGGGTAGCGGGCAAGACCCACCGACGCGTATCACGCCGGCAAGTGTGAGGTGCCGCGGCTGCGCTCGTGGGTGAGGGGTGACACGGACGACGCGATCTGCCGGCGGTCTACCCGCGCTGCATCGATCGCGTGCCCGCGTCGATCCTGACGCCGTCCGCCCGCGGGCGAGCTCGGTCATGGGCCTCTCGGCGCCCGCGCCACGCCTGCGCCTCGGGCTTGATTCGAGCCACCGCCTGGGCTGGCCTATGCACCGCGTCGGCGGAGCGGTGCAGCGCGTTTTTGGCCGGCGCGCGCAACACTTGGTCCGGGCCGAGCGGGCTTGCTCACAGCGCGCGCCGTCACTCCCCCGCTCAATGCTCGTCGTAGTGGTCGCCGTGCGGCGCGTGCCAATGCTGGTCGTGCACGTAATCGGTATGGTCGTCGTGCTGCACCGTCTCGTGGCCGCAGCCGGGACCGTGCTGATGGTCGTGCGCATCGTGCGGCGCGTGCACGTCGGCCGTGCATTCGTCCCAATGGTCTTCATGCCGATAGTGACGATGCCCGTGATGGTGGTAGTGGGTGTGACCGTCGTGAGTCAGCGTCGCATGGCCGCAACTGTCGTTGTGCTCGTGGTCGTGATCGTCGTGCGTGTCATGGTCCGCGGGCGCTGGTGCGGCGCCAGGCGCATCTGGCGTAGCAGTTGACGCCGGCGTCGAGTCCGGAGTGGCGCCAGCGGGCGGCGCGTCCTGCGAGGGCTGTGTCGGCTGACTATCCTGAGTCATCCTCTCACCTGCTCCTTCTGCCAGCCGCGCATCAGATCAACGGCGCCGGCATACGGTTCCGTTGGCGCATGGCGGCCGGTGCAGCGGGGCGCCGCCACGCACGCTGCGACGGCATCGCCAACCGCCGCTGCTCCTTGGCGCCGGCAACAGTAGCTGCTGCGCCTGCCTGCTTCAAGCACCATGCGCATGATCGACAACAGAACGATCCGGCAAATCGTTCGACGCTGCGCGGCCCATGTTTGCGCGTTAGCGATGTGCCTGTGTCCGGGCGCGCCGCCATTGTGCGGCAGCTATACGCGCAGGGCACGCTGGTCGCTCGCTGCACCGGCAGGGCGCTAATTAATCTGCACGTCGATGCCGGCGTGGCCCTGCTGCACCGTGCGGGCGTCGGGGAAATTGTCGTCGGCGACCACTACGATCTGCTCCGGGTTGGCGACAGCGACGGTGATGCCGCCGTTCAGCGTGATCGTCTTCTGTGCACCCGCCGCAAGCGACGGAATGTTGCAGACGGCGGACGTGAAGGTGCCCAATCCGAGTCCCTGGGTGATGGTGCAGCCGAAGCCAACGGCGTTTGGCCCCGGAACGGTGCTGTGCATATCGATCGGTCCATCGCCCAGGATATGCACGGCAACTTTCGAGAGCGTGGTATTGCTCACGTTCTTCACCGTGATCGTCCAGCTGCCGTTCTGAAAATTGTGCAGGATGAAGGTGCCGCCGATAGTCACCGAGAAGCCGACGGGCTGCTGCACCGGCAACGTGATGATCGTGGGTTGAAAGAACGGCGGCACACCGGCGACGACGGCGTTGTCACCGCCGTGGTAGAACAGGCTGGCGTACTGGCCATCGGCGCTGGAGGTGCCCGCCTCGGCTGCACCGGTCCAGTTCGTACCGTCGTTCAGGAAGAGGCGGAGCGGCAGGTTTGGCGGCAGCGGTTGCCGGGCCGGTTCCCGAACCAGCAGAGTAACTCCCGCCGGCAGCCCGGTAATGCTGACGCCGGCGCACCACCACGGCGCGCCCGGAGCGTCGGGCGGGTTCGTGCTGGCATCCGTGCGTTGCACGCTGATCTCGGTGTCGCTCGAAATATTGCCCCCGATCACCTGCACGCTCATTCCCGTGTCGCCGACCGCAAGCGGAACTGCCATGGTGCCAGCCGGCAGTGTCACCGTACCGCTTGTTGCGATGGCGCTGCCCACCTGTGGCTGCAGAGCGTCCCAGGTCTGCTCTGCCGCGGCGCCCGTCGCATCTTCCCAGGCGGCATGCACGGCGAAGCTGCCCTCAGGGAGCTTTGTGAGGAAAAAGGTGAACGGGTCCACCGGATCGCCGGGAGCGTACCCAGGCGCTGCCCAGTGGAGCGTGCCCGACTGGTTGCCGAGGAACACCGTGCGCCCCACGGTTTGCTGCGTATCGGACAGGTCGGCGTCGGCGGGCAGCGCCACGTCGACCGTAACGTTGCTCGGCCCTGCGTCGGCGGGCCATACGAGGACCAGCGCGCAGCGAACCGAACCCGGAAGCTGCAGCGCGGTAAAGATCGCGGCCGGCGAGCTGTCGCGGTCCTGGGTGCGCAGGGAAGCGGCGCCGAAAACGTCGCGGGCGCGGACGAGCAGCAGCAGAGTGGCCGCGATCAGCAGCAGAGCCCGACGCCTGCGCATGCTCATGCTCATCCGCCTCTCCATCCGCGTTCGATCTGCGGTCTCGCCGCGTTATCTCGGTCCGAACGGTATCCTCTCATCTTGTGGGGTGGTTGACAATGCAGCGGGAACCGAAACCGTTGAATCGAAGCTACGCCGGCGCTTCGGCCTTGATCCGGGCCATCGCCTCGACCAGCTCGCGCACGGCGTCGGCCGACTTGTGCAGCGCGGCCTTGGTGGACGCGTCCAGCGGCAACTCGACCACCTGCTCGACGCCGCCGGCGCCCAGCTTCACCGGCACGCCCACGAACAGGCCGGAAATACCGAACTCGCCCTCAAGATACGTGGCGCAGGGCAGGATGCGCTTGCGGTCCATCAGGATCGCATCGACCATCTCGATCGTGGCGGCGGCGGGGGCATAGAAGGCGCTGCCCGTCTTCAAGAGCCGTACGATCTCGGCGCCGCCTTCGCGCGCCCGCTGCACAATCTGCTCCAGCCGGTCCTTCGCGATCAGGTGCTCGACCGGCTGCCCGGCGACCGTCGTGTAGCCCGTGAGCGGCACCATCGTGTCGCCGTGGCCGCCGAGCACGTAGGCCGCGACCTCCTCGACGGAGACGCCCAGCTCCTGCGCGATGAAGGTGCGGAAGCGCGCCGTGTCCAGCACGCCGCCCTGGCCGATGATGCGCTGCTTGGGCAGGCCCGTCACGTCTTTGACGACGTGGCACATGGCGTCCATCGGGTTGGCGAAGACGACGAAGATCGCGTTTGGGGAGGCTTTGATCGCGTTCTCCGCCACGCTCTTGACGATGCCCATGTTCACCTTGAGCAGGTCGTCGCGCGTCATGCCCGGCTTGCGCGGCACGCCGGAGGTGATCAGCACGATGTCGGAGTTCTTCGTCTCATTCCAGTCGTTGGCGCCGCTGATCTGGCTGTCGTAGCCCAGGATCGGGCCGGCTTCGAGCATGTCGAGCGCCTTGCCCTGCGGCATGTCCTCGATGATGTCTTGCAAGACGATATCGGCGTAGCCCTTCATCGCCAGCAGCAGCGCCATCGTCGCGCCCGTGTTGCCCGCGCCGACGATCGTGACCTTCTTGCGCATCGCTTTCGCCCCCTGTCGCGTTTGCGTTTTGACGCCAAACGAGGGCCGCTCTTCGACGGCCCCCGCGCTGTCGCCGGCGTGCGGTGGCGTCGCTACTGCAAGACCAGCAGCAGGTCGCCGGCATTGACACGGTCGCCCACCTTGACCGCGATCTCCTTGACGGTACCATCCTGCGGAGAACGGATCTCGTTCTCCATCTTCATCGCCTCGAAGATCAAGAGCAGGTCACCGCTTTTCACTGCCTGGCCGGCATCCACCGCGATCTTGAGTACCCGGCCGGCCATCGCGGCCGGCACGCCACCGGGTACGCTCGCCTTCGGCGCTGCCGCCGCGGCCTTGCGCGCGGGTGCGGCGGTACGGGGCCGCGATCCGGCTTCGCTTTTCACCGTGCGGTAGCGGGCATCGACCAGTACCTGCAGATCGTCGGCGCCGGAGTCGGCCGGCACTTCCACGCGGAAGGGCTGCTCGTCCACGTAGACGGTCTTCAGCGGCCCGCGGCCCTCGACGCGCACACGGAAGCTGCGCTCGCCGACCGTCACTTCGCCGGCGCCGACGCTGACCTCGAACGGTTTGCCATCGATGGTAAGCTTCATCGTTCCTTCGTTGCCTGCCGGACTACCGCGCGCGCAGGCCGCGCTGCCGGCCGGCCAGCTTCCAGGCCGAGCGGCCGTTGGCGTGGCCGTCCGGAGGCGCGGCCGGCCGCGCCTTCTCGGCTTCCGCCGCCAGGGCGGCCGCGATCGCGGCCACCAATGCCGGCTCCGGGCCATCGCCGGCGTTGCGCCAGGTGAAGAAGTCGCGCGCCGGCTGCGGGAAGAGGGCGAACGAAATCACGTCTTCCTCGCTGCGGGCGAGGTCGCCGATCTCCGCGCGGGCCTGCGCAAGCTCAGGCGCAATGTGGTCGGCCGGCCGGTCGCTGATGATCGGCTGATCGTGATCCACCACTTTGTGCTGGACTTCCTCGTTCACCGGCGCCGGCGCGCGGCCGTAGAAGCCCTGGAAATACTGGCGGGTTTCGCGCGTCACCCGCTTGTACGGCTCGCCCGCCAGCACGTTCATCACCGCCTGCGTGCCGACGATCTGACTGGTCGGCGTGACCAGCGGCGGATAGCCCATGTCCTTGCGCACGCGCGGCATCTCGGCCAGCACTTCGTCCAGCCGGTCCAGCGCGTTCTGCTCACGCAGCTGGTTGATCATGTTGGAGATCATGCCGCCGGGCATCTGGTGAATCAGCACGCCGGCATCCACGCCGAACGACTCGCTTTCGAACGCCTCATACTTCTTGCGCACGCCGGCGAAATACTCCGCGATCTCGTTCAGCTTGTTGAGGTCGAGGCCGGTGTCCCACTTGGTGCCGCGCAGCGTGGCCACCAGCGTCTCGGTCGGCGGCTGCGAGGTGCCGTGCGAAAGCGTGCTGATCGCCGTGTCGACGATGTCCACGCCCGCCTCGATCGCCTTGATGTAGGCCATGTCGGCGAAGCCGCTGGTGCAGTGCGAGTGCAGTTGCAGCGGCACGTCCAGCGCCCGGCGCAGCTTGCCGATGATCTCGCCGGCGGTGAAGGGGTCGAGCAGGCCGGCCATGTCCTTGAGACAGACGGTGTCGGCGCCCATCTGCACCAGTTCTTTGCCCATCGTCACGGCCACGTCGGCGTCGAACACGGGGCTGACGGTGTAGCAGATCGTGCCCTGCACGTGGCCGCCGGCGCGCTTCACCGCGCGCATCGCGGTCTCGAGGTTGCGCACGTCGTTGACCGCATCAAAGATGCGGAAGATGTCCATGCCGTTCTCGACGGCCTTCTCGCAGAACGTGTTCACCACGTCGTCAGCGTAGTGACGGTAGCCCACTGCGTTCTGGCCGCGCAGCAGCATCTGCGTCGGTGTCTTCTTCAGCCGCGCCTTAATCTGCCGCAGCCGCTCCCACGGGTCTTCGTGCAGGAAGCGCAGGCAGGTGTCGAACGTGGCGCCGCCCCAGATCTCCAGCGAGTGGTAGCCGATCGCGTCCAGCGCCTCGCAGATCGGCAGCATGTCTTCCGTGCGCATGCGCGTCGCCAACAACGATTGGTGCGAGTCGCGCAGCACCGTGTCGGTAATCTTGATGCCCATCAGCCCCGCTGTCCCCGCTTCCCTGTCACCCGTTCAGTCTGAAAACCGCGCGAGGCGCAGTTGCTAGCGCAACCAGTCACCTAAAGCGGAATGTTGCCGTGCTTGCGCGGCGGATTCGAATCGGTCTTGTTCTGCAGCATCTCCAGCGCGCGGATCACCTTGCCGCGTGTCTCGCGCGGGTCGATCACGTCATCGAAGAAGCCGCGCGAGGCGGCGATGTACGGGTTCTGGAAGCGCTCGTTGTAGTCCGCGATCTGGCGCTTGCGCTCGGCGTCCGGGTCGGGAGCGGCGCGGATCTGGTCGCGCAGGATAATGTCCACCGCGCCCTCCGAGCCCATCACGGCCGCCTCGCCGATCGGCCAGGAGTAGTTGATGTCGCCGCGCAGGTGCTTGCTGCTCATCACCAGGTAGGCGCCGCCGTAGGCCTTGCGGATCACCACCGAGACCTTCGGCACCGTCGCCTCGGCGTAGGCGTAGAGCAACTTGGCGCCGTGCAGGATGATGCCGCCGTACTCCTGTGCGGTGCCGGGCAGGTAGCCGGGCACGTCGATCAGCGTCACCAGCGGGACGTTGAAGCAGTCACAGAAGCGTACGAAGCGGGCGCCCTTGCGTGCCGCCTCGATGTCGAGCACGCCGGCAAGATAGGCAGGCTGGTTGGCGACGATGCCCACGGTGCGCCCACCCATGCGCGCGAAGCCGACGACGATGTTCTGTCCCCAGCCGGCGTGCACCTCCATGAAGTCGCCGTTATCGACGAGGCGCTCGATCACATCGCGCGTGTCGTAGGGCCGGTTGGAGTCGTCCGGCACGATCTCGAGCAGTTCGGGCGCCGCGCGGTTCGGATCGTCGGCGGTATCGGCGAACGGCGGATCCTCCATGTTGTTGAGCGGCAGGAAGGCGATGAGGCGCCGCACCTCTTCCAGGCAGGCGCGCTCGTCATCGATCGCGAAGTGGGCGACGCCGCTGCGCGTGGCGTGAACCTCTGCGCCGCCGAGTTGCTGGTGGGTGACGTCTTCGCCGGTGACGGCGCGCACCACATCCGGACCGGTGATGTACATCTGCGCCGCGCTGGTCATGAAGATGAAGTCGGTGATGGCGGGCGAATAGACGGCGCCGCCCGCGGCCGGCCCCATGATCACACTGATCTGCGGAATCACGCCGGAAGCGATCGTGTTGTTGGTGAAGATCTCGCCATAGCCGCGCAGGCTTTCGACGCCCTCTTGAATACGGGCGCCGCCGCCGTCGTTGAGGCCGATGATCGGCGCCCCGTTCTTCAGGGCGAGGCCCTGGACTTTGGTGATCTTCTCGCCCGCGACCTCTGAGAGCGAGCCGCCGAAGACGGTGAAATCCTGGGAAAAGACGTAGACCAGGCGGCCGTCGATCTTGCCGTAACCGGTGACGACGGAGTCGCCCAGGTACCTCTGCTCGCCCAGGCCGAAGTAGCTGGAGCGATGCGTCATCAGCGCGTCCAGCTCTTCGAAGCTGCCCTCATCGAGCAGGATCGCGAGGCGCTCGCGCGCGGTGAGCTTGCCGCGCTTGTGCTGCGACTCGATCCGCGCGGCGCCGCCGCCCTCGCGAGATTGCTCCTTCAGCTGCGTTAGGTGGTCCAGCTTGTCCTGAAACGGCATCGCTTGTGTGATCCTCGACTCGCGCTTGTCGTCCAAGTCGTGCAAGGGATGGGGGTCGGAGGGGCAGACGCGGCGCACGGAGCGAGCCGGGCCACACCGAGCGGGATAGTAGCACCGGGGTTGATTGTGAGCAAGGAAGGCGATAGGGCGCAGGGCGCTGGGTGGAGGTGGGAGGGCGTAGGAGACAGGTGGCGCGTCACGCAGGCGCGGCGTGCCGGGGATCCTTCAGCCCGCTGCCGGTGATGACGGCGACTGCGGCTTCATCCGATGAGAGCGTGCGCTCGGCGACGAGCTTCGCCAGACCCGCGGCCGGCGCGGCGCGCGCCTGGCTCATGGACCGCTGTGCGCAGCGGCCGGTGTCCCTGGAGGTAGCGGGCGACCCGGCGCAGCGGCTCGCCGCCGGGCCGCCGGCCAAGAATTGGCTCAGCGCGCCGCCGCGGCCTGCGGCAGCCGGTCCATCAGCGTCCTGGCGACCACGACGCCGTGCTCCATGAAGTCCGCGACCACAGCCGCAAACTCGTCCGGCACGTCGCTCGGCACACCGTGGCCCACGCGGCTGAAGACGTGGAGCGTGGCGTTGGGCAGCTTCTGGAAGTCCGCCAGGTTGGCGAGGAGCAGGCCGTCGGCCGCGCCCGCGATCATCAGAGTTGGGACCATCATCCGCGTCAGACGCTCGCCCCGGCGCGAGTCCACACACGACTGCCAGGACTGCTCGAAGTGGCCATCGGACACGGACAGTGCCCGATCGACCGCTGCGGTGATGCGGTCGGCATCCGGCGTGCGCGCGGACATGATCGTGCGCTAGCGGATCATCGTGTCCCGGTCCCGCTCTCGGCGCAGCTGACGGGCGCGCTCGTGCATCTCTGGCGGCGCCTGAACGCCATCGGAGGGCGCCGGCGCCACGAGGATCAGTTTGTTGAGCCGCGCGACGTGGTTGATCCCGAGCTCCATCCCGATCACGCCGCCCATGCTGTGGCCGCAGTAGGTGAAGGTATTCAGTCCAAGCAGGTCCGCCAGACCGACGACGTCGCGGGCGTACTGCTCGATGGTGTAACCCGACTCGGGATGGCCGCTGTCGCCGGCGCCGCGCGAGTCCATGTAGATGCAGTGATAGCGATCGCGCAGCCTGGGCGTAATCAGATCCGACCATGTGTCGTGCGAGCCGGTATACCCGTGGTGGAAGATGATCGGCTCGCCCTGTCCCGCCTGGTCGTAGAACAGCTCAGCCCCGTTGATCGTTGCGCGTGGCATACCCGTTCTCCTCTCAACCTTGATCGAGGACTCCGGGCGCGAGTCTACCACAGGCGCGGGCCGGGGCAGCGTGGGCGTCCGTCGGTGGCCGTCCAACGGTGGGCGCGAACATCACGTCCGCGCGGCGTGCTCGGGGTCTTTGAGCCCGCTGCCCGTGATCACCACGACGGCCGCCTCGCCCGCGTCGATCGTGCGCTCGGCGATGAGTTTCGCCAGGCCCGCGACGGCCGCCGCCGAGGTCGGCTCGGCGTAGACGCCCTCCAGCCGCGCCAGCATGCGGCCCCAGCGCCCGATCGCGTCTTCCGGGACTGCCACTGCGCTGCCGCCGCTTTCGCGCAGAACGCGCAGCAAGCGCGCGCCCCGCGGCGGATCGGCGATGGAGATGCCGCCGGCCATCGTCGGTTTCGCCTCCACGGGCAGCGGCTGATCCCAGCCGTTCGCCAGCGCCGCCACCAGCGGCGCGCAGGCTTCCGGCTGCACCGCAAACAGCGGCCAGCGCGCCGGCGGCAGCCCGAGGCGGGCGAAGCCTTCGAAACAGCCAGCGAGCAGCGAGCCGCCGCCAACGGGCATGACCAGCTGGGCGGGAGTCTTCAGCTCGTCCGCCAGCTCGCAGGCAAGGGTCTGCATGCCGGCAACGAAAGCGTTGTTGCTGTTGTGGTCGAGGTGGTAGACGGCCTTCGCCTTCGCCGCCTGCCGCGCGGCGCGTGTCACGTCGGCCCGGCTGCCCGCCACGGGAACGACGCGGGCGCCGTACGCCTGCGCCTGCTGCAGCTTCGCTGCCGGCGCCGCCGCGGGCGCGTAGACGGTGCAGCGCAGCCCCGCCCGCGCCGCGTAGGCCGCGGCGGAGGCGCCGGCGTTGCCGGAGGAATCCTCCACGAGCTGTCTCACGCCGAGGGAGACGGCCTCAGCGATCGCCGTCGCGGTGCCGCGGTCCTTGAACGAGCCGGTCGGGTTCTGGCTCTCCAGCTTGAGGTAGAGCCGCGCGATGCCGATCGCCTCCGCCAGCCGCGGCGCCTCGATCAGCGGCGTGCTGCCCTCCCCGAGCGTGATCCGCTGCGCGGGCGCGACCGCGGCCAGGCCGAGATCGCCGAAACGCCAAACCCCGCGCGACGTGCTCATTGATATCGACTATATCGACCGATTAGCCAGTGTCGGCCGTAGCGGCTCATCGGAATCCGTGCTCACTGGTAGATGATCACATCCGGCCGCGGCGTCAGTCCTTCTACTTGTTCGGGACTGAGCAGTCCGGTGTCGTGTTTGTAGAAGAGCTTGAGCCCGGCGTATTTTGCGCCGAACTGGTGCACGAGCTTGTCATACATACTCAACTTGCCGCTCTGGTCGCCGAAACCATCCATGTCGAGCACCGTATCGACACGCGGCTCGTCGAAACGCAGCTTGTCCTTGTTAGTCAGCATGTCGTCTTCGAACTGGTGCACGATCACGATCTTGTTGGGCAAGTTCACCTCTTCAACCATGCGCTCGATCGTTTCCAGCGCGTCGTTCACCTGCAGGCAGTCCAGCGTGCCGATGAACATGCCGGGCCGGTAGCCCGGCAGCGTCACGAACTCCGGATCGATGGCAAGGTGTACCTGCGGCTCGCGCAGGTACGGCAGCACATACTGCAGCTCGTCTTTCAACGAGCTGCGGCCGATCTGCAGGTCGAGGAAGAGCAACATGTGCTGGTCGCGCGTCAGGTCGATGTAGTGGCGCACGGTGGCGTCATCCGTGCGATAGAGATAGAGTCCGTCGTCCGAGGTGCGTGACTGTGCGACTTCGTACACCAGATGCAGTGCGGGCACTACGGCTTTGTCCGGGGTGAGCGCCTGGTACTCCGCGGCCTGCATCTTCAGCCGCTCGAGCATCGCGTCTTCGCTGCCCTCACCCAGCACGCCCATCGCGGGCGAGAGCGGGTGGCCGTAGTAGGAGACGATCTGCGACGTCGCGAACAGCGACTGCCCCGCGATGAACGGTGGCTCCGTGGGCTCCGGCGTCGGCTCGTCCGGCGCTGCCGGCGTTGCGGACCGTTCCGAGGCGACACGTAAACCGGCCCCGATCGACTCTGCAACGGGCGCCCGGTTGCCAAAGGAGACACCGGCAACGTGCAGCACGCCGGTCGCCCCGAGCAGTCCGAACACGAAGCCGCCGACCAGCAGGCACCAGAGGCGCACGGATGGCATCGTTGCTCCAGCGCGCGTTGTCGAGCCCGTCGGCCCCGACGCGGTGTTATGCTATCATGCATCCCTCCGGCATCCACCAACGCCTTCTGTCCCGGCCGCCCCGGCCGTAGAATGCAGGCACCGGCTCGCCGTCCACCTCGGAGCCTGCCATGCCCTTGCCCGCCCGCCCGCAGCTGCGCCCGCTGGAGATCAAGCGGTTGCGCCAGGACGGCCACGAGTACTTTTATCTGCGGGATATGCTCTCGCTTTCAGGCGAGGAGCTGCTGGTGCCGCTCGAGTTGGGGCCGGCGCTGGCTCTGTTCGACGGCGAGCACGAGCTGCCCGTGATCCGCGCCCGCTGCCTGCTGGGCGCCGGGCTCGATCTGGCGCCCACGGACCTGCTGGAACTGGTCCGCCGGCTGGATGCGGCGCTGCTGCTCGAGGGTGAGCGCGTCGAGCAGGTCAAGCGCGAGGTGCTCGCCGCCTTCCGTGCCGCGCCCTGCCGCCCGCCGGCTCTGGCGGACCGCGTCTATCCCGGAGAGCTTGCCGCGCTGCGCAACCAGCTGGCGGCGTTCGAGTTGCGCGCAGAGCGTGCGCCGGCGCCGCAGGGTGCCGTGGCCGGAGTGCTCAGCCCGCACATTGACTACGCGCGCGGCGGACCGGTCTACGCGGCCGGCTGGCGCCAGGCCGCGGACGCGGCCCGCGCGGCGAAGCGGGTCATCCTGCTGGGCACCGACCACGCCGGCGGCGGCGGCCGGCTGACGCTGACACATCAGCAGTACGCCACGCCGTTCGGTCCGCTGCCGACCGACGTGGCGCTGGTGAACGCGCTTGCCGGGGCGCTTGGCGAGGAGCAGGCCTTTGCTGAAGAGCTGCACCATCGCAACGAGCACTCGATCGAGCTGGCGAGCGTCTGGCTGCACCACGCCCGTGGCGGCGAGCCGCTGAGTGTGCTGCCGCTGCTTTGCGGCCATCCGGGGCCGTTCCTGAGCGCCCGCACACTCGCCGGCGGCGGGATTGAACGCGCCATCGAGCTTCTGCGCGAGGCTGTGGCCGGCGGCGCCCTGGTGGTGGTCGCCGGAGACCTGGCGCACGTCGGGCCGGAATTCGGCGATCCGCGACCCTTCGGCGCGGCGCAGCGCGCCGCCGTCGAAGCTGCCGACCGCGCCGCGCTTGCCGCGTGTAGCGCGGGTGCGGAGGCGCTCCTGCGCGAAGTCGGCACGATCGAGGATCGCTACCGCCTCTGCGGACTCACGCCACTGGCGCTGGCGCTGGCGATCATGCCGCCGGTGCGTTTCGAGCAAGCGGCGTACGCGCAGTGCCCTGCGGACGAGCGGAACGCCTCGTTCGTCTCGATCGCCGCCGGCTGTTTCACGGCGCAATAACGCGCCGGAGCGATTGCCGGCCCAGCCGGATCTGCGAGGATAGGCGCATGGCGCTGCTGAAGGTCGCCGTCGTGGGCCTGGGCACGATGGGCGGGCGCTACGCCGAGGCGCTGGCCAGTGGCCGCTACGCCGGCGCCGAGCTGGACAGCGTCTGCGACGTGGACGGCGCCCGCGCCCAGGGCGCCGCGCTGCGCTACGGTGTGCCGGGCTTCGCATCGCTGGCGGAGCTGCTTGCGGCGCGCCGGCCGGGTGCGGCGTACGTTGCGACGCCCGATGCGCTGCACCGCGAGCCGGGCGTGGAACTGGCCGAAGCGGGTGTCCCCCTGCTGATCGAAAAGCCGCTGGCGACGACGGTGGCCGACGCCGAGGCGCTGGCGGCCGCGGCCGAGCGTGGCGGCGCCCCGGCCGAAGTCAACTTCAGCAACCGCTGGAACCCGCCGTTCGTTGCCGCTCGCGCCGCGATCGAATCCGGGCAACTGGGCGAGGTGATCGGCATCAGTGCTCGCCTCAACAACGTGATCACCTCGCCGCGCGACCGGCTGCCCTGGGCCGGCGAGACGACGCCGGCCTGGTTCCTGATGTCGCATTGCCTTGACCTGGCGCACTGGCTGGGCAACTGTGCGGCGCGCACGGCCTACGCGGCGGGGCACAAGGGTGTGCTGGCCGCGCTGGGCATCGACACGTACGACTCTGTGCAGGCGCTGCTGCAGTACGACCGCGGCGTCAGCGGCGTCTTCGAATCGACCTGGGTGCTGCCGGCGTCTCATCCGTCGCCGATCGAGTTCGAGTTCCGTGTGATCGGCTCGCACGGCGCGCTGACCGTGGACACGACGCAGCAGCTGATCCGCGTCGAGTCCGAGCTGCTGAGCTATCCGCAGGTGCTGGCCTGGGCGGGGGAGCGTTTCGCCAGCTTCGCGCGCAATGTGCGGGGCGAGGCGGCGCCGCGCGTGCCGCTTGCCGCCGGCATCGAGAACACACGCACACTCGTTGCCATCCACCGATCGTTGCAAACCGGGGCGGTCGAATCCGTATAATGCCGGCCGTGGGTTTGGCGACGAGACGCCCATACCCTGTTGGGCTTCGTTCGCCGTGGCGCACCGCGCAGGCGCACGAGGTCGGTTAAACCACCGGGAGGCACAAGACGGATACGCAGCAGAAGGTCGCGATCGTTACCGGCGCGGGCAGCGGCATCGGCAGAGCGGCGGCGTTGGCGTTGCTCGGCGCCGGCTACGGCGTCGCGCTGGCGGGGCGCCGCAAAGCGCCGCTGGAGCAGACGGCTAGGACAGCCGACGCCGGCGACCGCGCGCTGGTGGTGCCGACCGACGTGGGCGACCCCGCGGCGGTCGAGTCGCTGTTCGCGGCGACGAAGCAGCGCTTCGGCCGGCTGGACGTGCTGTTCAACAACGCGGGCATCGGCGCCCCGGCCGTGCCGCTCGAGGAGCTGAGTGTCGCGCAGTGGCGGGCCGTGGTCGACACCAATCTGACCGGCATGTTCCTCTGCACGCAGGCGGCCTTCCGGCTGATGAAGGACCAGGAGCCGCGCGGCGGCCGCATCATCAACAACGGCTCGATCTCCGCGCACGCGCCGCGGCCCAACTCGGCGCCGTACACCGCCACCAAGCACGGTGTCACCGGCCTGACGAAGTCGACCTCGCTCGACGGCCGCAAGTACGACATCGCCTGCTGCCAGATCGACATCGGCAACGCGCTGACGGAGCTGGCGGCGCGTATGACGCGCGGCGTGCCGCAGGCCGACGGCTCGATCAAGGTTGAGCCGACCTTCGACGCGGACGAGGTCGGCAGGGCGGTGCTCTACATGGCCGGCCTGCCGCTCGACACCAACGTCCAGTTCATGACGATCATGGCGACGAAGATGCCGTACGTGGGCCGCGGCTAAGGACCAGCTCGCGTTGCCGCCGTCCACGAGGCGTTAGCCGCCTGCCGAGCCGCCTTCGAGGCCGGGTTTGACCATCTCCTCCGGGTTCAGGATCTCGTCGAGCTGCGCGTCCGTCAGGTCGGTTTCGTCGCGCGCGACCTCGCGAATCGTGCGGCCCGTCTTGCCGGCCAGCTTGGCGATCGCGGCGGCCTTGTCATAGCCAATCACCGGCGCCAGCGACGTGCAGATCGCCAGGCCGCGCTCTACCATCTCCGGGCCGCGCGGCGTGGCCCGCAGACCCTCCACGCATTGGCGCGCGAAGTTCGCGGACGCCTTCGCCAGCAGGTCGATCGCGTCGAGCAGGTCGTAGGCCGCCACGGGCAGCATCGTGTTCAGCTCGAAGTAGCCCCACTGCCCGCAGACTGAGATCGTCTCGTCGTGACCGATGACCTGGGCGCAGGCCATGATCAGCGCTTCGGCGATCACCGGGTTGACCTTGCCGGGCATGATCGAGCTGCCTGGCTGCACTTCGGGCAGCGCCAGCTCACCGATGCCGGCGCGCGGGCCGGAGCCCATCCAGCGGATGTCGTTGGCGATCTTCATCAGGCTCACGGCCACCGTACGCAGGGCGCCGCTGGCGGCAACCACACCGTCGATCGTGTTCTGCGCCTGGAAGTGGTTGCTGCTCTCGCGGATGGCGACGCCGTTCAGCTCGCTCAGCCGCCGGCAGACGCGCGCCGCGAACTCCGGGTGGCTGTTGACGCCCGTGCCGACGGCGGTGCCGCCGAGCGCCACCTCGGAAAGTTCCGCCTGCGCCTGCTCCAGCCTCTGAACGCCGCGCTCGACCTGGCCGGCGAAGCCCAGGAACTCCTGGCCCAGGCGGATTGGTGTCGCATCCTGTAAATGCGTGCGGCCGGTCTTGATCACCGGCCAGAACTCCTTGCTCTTCGCACGCAGGCTCTGCTCCAGCTCGCGCAGCGCCGGGATCAGGTCGTGCGCGAGCGCCACGGCGCCGGAGAGGTGCATGGCGGTGGGAATCACGTCGTTGGAGGACTGGCAGAGATTGACCTGGTCGTTCGGGTGGACCAATTTCGAGCCAAGCTGGCCGCCGAGCCTCTGGCTGGCCAGGTTGGCGATCACCTCGTTGGCGTTCATGTTGGTCGAAGTGCCGGAGCCGGTCTGGAAGATGTCGACGGGAAACTGCGCATCGTGCCGGCCGTCGATCACCTCCTGCGCCGCCTCCTGGATGGCGCCCGCGACGCGGCTGTCGAGCAGGCCGAGCCCTTCGTTCACCACCGCGGCCGACTGCTTGATCTGGCCGAGCGCCTGGATGAAGCGGCGGGGGAAGCGGTAGTCGCTGATTGGAAAGTTGAGCACGGCGCGCTGGGTTGAAGCGCCGTAGAGCGCCTCGGAGGGTACGTCCATCGGCCCCATCGAGTCGCGTTCCACCCGCGTGTGTCCCGCGAGCTGCGTCATAATCCCGCTCCTTCGTGGCCGCGCGGCAGCCGCTGACCGGCGGCCAATGCTGGCATTTCGTGGTTCTGCTTCGACTATAGCCGCGCGGCGAGGCACGGTCATCCGGCGCATTGTTCGCGCATTGTTCGCATGCAGGTGCGGTGATAGGCTCGTGTGCGGCGGCGCGGGCGGCGTCCCGGCAGGAGCGGCGGCGTGGCGTACGAGTTCGGCTTTGACGTGGTGCGCATCGAGCTTGACGAAGTCGATCTCGAGGAGGCCGAGGCCGAGCGCGAGTTCGAGATGGAGGCGTTTTCGGGCGACGTCTCGGCCCACATCGCCGCTACGGCCTCGGGGCTGCGCGAGCTGCTGCAGGCGATCGACGCGGCCTCCGAGGAGCCGGACGCGCGCGCCGGCGGCCCGTGGGAGCCGCAGCTGCCGCAGATGCGCGGCTTCATCTTCCACCCGCGCATCTTCCTCGATCACGCCGAGGTACATCCGCCGGTGCACGACCCCGACGAGGAGATCGACTTCTGGGAGTTGATCCTGGACGACGAGGATGGCTCGCGGCTGATGCTGCGCACCAGCGAACAGACGGTGCGCAGCCTGCAGCGGCGCATCACCGAGGTGCTGTTCAACGTATAGCCGGCTGGCGATCGTGTGTGGCGTGCGCTATACTAAGTGGGTCCGCTCATGGCTGGGCGGACAGCGCGGAAGTGGCTCAGTGGTAGAGCACCTCCTTGCCAAGGAGGGGGTCGCGAGTTCGAATCTCGTCTTCCGCTCCGGGCCCCGGTGCTGAGCTGGCTCAGCCGCCGGGCCTTCGGTTTTCCGGGCCGAAGTGGCGGAATAGGCAGACGCGACGGTCTCAAAAACCGTTGACCTTCACCGGTCGTGCCGGTTCGATCCCGGCCTTCGGCACCGTGGCACCCGCGCCGATATCCGCGCTCGCTGCCGACCCGGCGTTTCCAGCTGCGCCGCGTATCTCGCTCTACTCCGTGGCCGGGTTCACCGCGCCGCGGCGCGCGCCCTCCGCGGCTGCGCCGCCAGCGGCGATGTGACCTGCTGGAACGTCTGCTTGAGCGAGGTCAGCACCTCGACGACGACGGGCCGCGACGCCTGCAACGCCTGCGAGAGCGCCGGCGCGATCTCGGCCGGGCGCTCGACGCGGATGCCCTCGCAGCCCATTGCCCGGGCGATGGCGGCGTGGTCGAACGCTCCGAAGCTGGAGGCGATCGGCCGCTCGCCCTGGCCGTGCAGCACCCAGCCGAGGGCGCCGTTGTTCAACACGACGGTGACGATCGGCAGGCGCTCCTCCACGGCGGTCAGCAGCCCGTTCATGGCGATGCCGAAGCCGCCGTCGCCGCACACCGCCACCACGGCACGCCGCGGATGCACCACGCGCGCCGCCAGCGCCGCCGGAATCGCGTAGCCCATGCCGCCGACCGCGCCCGGCTGCAGATACTCCATGCCCGCCTTCGTACGGAAGTAGTGCTGCATGAACAGCCGGTTCTCGCCGGCGTCGCAGGCGACGATCGCGTCGTCGGGCAGGGCGGCCTGCAACTCCGCGATCAGCCGCTGCGGCAGGATCGGCGTCTCGTTCGAGGCCGACTCGGCGACGCTGAACGAATCGAAGCGCCCGTGCGCCTCGGCGGCGATGCGGCGGCCGCTGCTGCGAGGCTGGAAGCCGGCATCGCGCAGCGCGGCGCTCAGCTGCCGCAGCACCGTATCCGCGTCGCCGACGAGCGCGACCTCAGCCGGGAAGGTCCACGAGGCATGTTTCGGCTCGACCTCGATCTGGATGAACGTCTGCCGCGTTGGGTCGAGCAGGTCCGGGTTCTCGCGCGCCGTGTCCGTGGCGCCGAGCCGCGTGCCCACGGCGAGCACGAGATCGGCGCCGGCAACGACTTCGTTCGCGGCTTCGAGGCCGAAGGTGCCGAACAGGCCCAGCGCCAGCGGATGCGTCTCCGGAAAGACGCCCTTGCCCGAGGCCGTGGTGGCGACCGGGGCGTCGAGCAGTTCGGCCAGCTCGCGCAGCGCGTCGCGTGCGTGGCCGGCGCGCACGCCGTTGCCGGCGATAATCACCGGCCGCTGGGACGTGCGCAGCGTCGCCACGCCTTCGCCGATCGCCGCCTCGGGCGCCGGGGCGCCGCGGGCGCGCAGATAGGGCGCCGAGGCGTAGAGGCGCGGCGTGCTCTCCGGCCCGACGCGACGGCCGAGGGCGCCGCTGTGGTAGAGCAGCGCGACCGGGCCCGGCGTGCCCGCCGTCGCGTGCTTGATCGCGAGCTGTGTCTGCTGAACGGCCTGGGGCCCGTCCTGGGCGACGAACACCTGCTTGGTGTAGCCGCCGATCACCGTGCGGGCGTCCCAGGTGCCGTAGTCTGCCGTGCCGGCCTGGTAGGACGCGTGGTGGGAGAAGGGCGCGCCGTCGGAGAGATCGGTGAGCAGCAGCATCGGCGACCCGGCGAGGAAGCCTTCGAGGATGCCCATGCCGGCGTTGGTGAGCAGGAAGGCGGCCTGGCCGCTGCAGACGCCGGGCCGGCCGGTGAGCCGGCCGTAGGCTTCGGCCATGACGGTGGCGAGGCCCTCCTCGCGGGCCAGCACGGTGCGGATGCGTTGCTGGTGGTCATAGAGGGCGTTGAAGATCGAGCCGCCCATGCCGCCCCCCGGCATGCCGAAGACGGCATCGATGCCGGCCTGCTCGAGCACGCGCACGATCGCCTCGCCGACCGAAACCTCTTCGTTGAGCAAGGGTTCTGCCGTCATGATTCCGCCTCCCACCGGCGGCAAGGCCCGATCTGCCGCCCGCCGGTCGATTTCGGCCGCATGGTACGCCGCGGCCCGCGCCGGGCGCCAGCCGCCTGCTCAATCGCACAGCCCGCCGCAGTATGTCACGATACGATGTCGCACTTTGGCGTCGACTGCGGGAATCCGTTATGCCGGGGAGTCCGTCAGCCGACGCTCGGTTAGGGAGGCAGTCATGGTGGCCTACGCGCACTCGGCGAACCCGGCGGGCGAGTGGCATCTACTTGAAGACCACCTGCGGGATACCGCTCAGCGCGCCGCGGGATTCGCCGGAGCCTTCGGGGCTGCGGAACTGGCCCGTTGCCTCGGCCTCTGGCACGACCTCGGAAAGTTCCATCCCGACTGGCAACAGTACCTGCTCAGCTGCGAGCGCGATCCGAAACTGCGCGGCCACGGCCCGGACCACAAGCGCGCCGGTTCGCGCTTCGCCATGGAGCGGCTGGGGCTGCCGGCGATGGCGATCCAGGGCCACCACGCTGGCATGAAGTCGCCCACGACATTCGAAGCCTGGCTCAATGACCCGCAGACGCTCGCCGCAGTCGATCAGGCACTGCGGCGGGCGCGGGCCGAGTTGCTGGAACTCGGTGAGCAGACCGAGCTGGCGTTTCCGGCCTTCGCGCAGCGCCGTGCACTGGCGGGCGAACTGTTCTTGCGCATGCTCTTCTCCTGTCTGGTCGACGCGGACTTTCTGGACACGGAGCGGCACTTCAATGAGACCAAAGCGGAGGTCCGCGGAGCAGATGTCGCTCCCGGCGCACTGTTCGAGCAGCTGCAGGGAGACCAGGGCCGGCGCTTTGCCGGAGCGCCGGGAACCGCGTTGAACCGCGCCCGGCAGGAGATCTACGACCACTGTTTGGAGGCGGCGGCGCAGCCGCCGGGGCTCTTCCGCCTGGCCGTGCCCACCGGCGGCGGCAAAACGCGCTCCGGCATGGCGTTCGCGCTGCGCCACGCAGCGCTGCACGGCCTTGAGCGGGTGATCGTCGCCGTGCCGTTCATCACGATCACCGAGCAAACATCGACCGTCTACCGCGAAATCTTCGGCGATGATGCGGAGCGCCCGGTAGTGCTGGAGCATCACAGCGGCGCCCTTCGGCAGACCGGCGAGGCCGATGCCGTGCCGCGGGCAGAACTGTGGTCGCGACTCTCTTCCGAAAACTGGGACGCGCCGATCGTTGTGACCACGACGGTGCAGCTCTTCGAGAGCCTGTTCGCGGCGGGGCCGCGAGCTTGCCGCAAGGTGCACCGGCTGGCGAAGAGCGTGATCGTGCTGGACGAAGCGCAGTCGCTGCCGCCCGGTCTGTTGACGCCGATTCTCGACGCCCTGCAAGAACTGTGCGCGAACTACGGCACGACGGTCGTGGTCTCCACGGCGACACAACCGGCATTCGAAACGATTCCTGTGTTCAGGGCCATGCAAGCGCGCGAGATCGTGCCGCAGCCAGAGCGCCACTTCAGCACACTCAAGCGGGTGAAGTACGACCTGCGCTTGGACGAAGCGCTGAGTTGGGACGACGTTGCGGTGCTGATGCGCGCTGAACCGCGGGCGCTGGCGGTGGTAAATACGAAGCGCGACGCGCTGGCGCTGCTCGATGCGCTGCACGACCCCGAGGCGTTGCACCTTTCGACGTTGCTCTGCGGCGCGCATCGCCGCGCCGTGATAGAGGAGGTGAAGCGGCGACAGGCCGCGGGCGAGCCCTGCCGGCTGGTGGCGACGCAGGTGGTCGAGGCGGGGGTCGATCTCGATTTCCCACTGGTGCTGCGTGCCCTCGGCCCGCTGGACGCGATCGTGCAGGCCGCCGGCCGCTGCAACCGCGAAGGCCATCTCGCCGAAGGGCGCGTGATCGTCTTCCGTCCGGCAGAAGGCGGTTTGCCGCCGGGACCGTACACCACGGCGACCGAGATCTCGCAGGCGGTGCTGGCCACGCCGGATGCCGATCCCGACGATCCGCGCGCGCCCCAAGCCTACTTCCGTGAGCTGTTTCGGCGCCTGAACACCGACCGCGAGGCGATTCAGAAACTGCGCGACGGCTTCGATTTCGACGAGGTTGCGAGGCGCTTTCGCATGATCGATGAAAGTACGTTCAGCGTGGTGATCGACAAGTACGGCTCGCCCAACGCTCGGCGGGAGGTCCAGCGGGAGTTGGCGAGGTTGCGGCGCGGCGGCGCCGGGCTGCGCCAGGCGCTGCGCGCGCTGCAGCCGTTCCTGGTCTCGGTGCGGGAGCGTGACGCCAAGCGCTACGAGCGCGAGGGGCTGATTGTTCCGGTGATTGAGGGAGTGGGCGAGTGGCTGGGCCGCTACGACGAGACGCGGGGCCTGGAGGCGGCGGGGGTAGATCTTCTGGTCGGATAGCGATAGGACTTGACAACGAGTCGAACACGAGCGTGGCGTGCCGCTTGCGCTCGTGACTCGATGACTTTCGAGTTGCGTAAGCGAGGATTGAAACCGAGTGGCATACGCGTCACGCGGCATATCCAGAGTGGTGGGCTGTTGGCTGTGAAGGGCAACAGCCCGCCGGAAGGAGGAGCGGTGAACGGTCATGACGGTCCGGTTGAGGTCCTGGTGTGGGGCGAACTGGCCTGCTTCACGCGGCCGGAGATGAAGGTGGAGCGAGTCTCATACCCGGTGATGACGCCCTCGGCCGCGCGCGGTGTGTGCGAGGCGATCTACTGGAAACCGGAAGTGCGCTGGCGGATCGAGGAGATCCACGTGCTCAAGCCGATCCGCTACTTCTCCATTTTGCGCAATGAGGTGAACAGCCGCGCCAGCGACCGCGCCGCCGGCGTCTGGGAGCGCGGCGGCGGTGGCTTCGACGCGACCGCCGACCGCGCGCAGCGGCACACGCTGGCGCTGCGCAACGTGGCCTATCGGATTCGTGCCAGCTTCGAGCAACTGCCGCACGACGACGCCGACCCGGCGAAGCACCGCGACCAGTTCCGCCGACGCGTGCGCGGCGGACGTTGCTTCGCCACGCCGTACCTCGGCTGCCGCGAATTTTCGGCCTTCTTCGCCGAACCGGACGGCAGCGAGCAGGCGATCGATCGCACCGAGCCGCTGGGCACGATCCTGCTCGACCTGGAGTACGCAACCGATGGCTCGGGGCGCGGCCGCCCGGTGTTCTTCAATGCCGAGCTGGACCGGGGTGTGCTGCGCGTGCCGCCAATGCCGGGAAGGAGGCGCTGAATGCTGCTGCAACGGCTGAAAGACTACGCCGACGAGTGTATGCAACTGCCGCCGCCGCTCTACAGCGAGACGCCGATCCGCTATGTGATCGAGCTGAACGAAGACGGCACGCCACGAAGCCGCATCCCGACGGACACGAGCGACCCGAAGGATCCGCGGGCGAAGCGCGGCCAGCGCCGTCTCGCGCCGCAGGTGCAGCGCGCGAATGTCATCCGGCCTCTCTTGCTGGCTGATAAGGCCGACTACACGCTCGGAATGGGCGGTGAGGGTGCGAAGCCAGAGCGAGTCGCCGCCTGTCACGTGGCGTACCTGGATCTGCTTCAGCGCTGCGCCGACGCGACCGACGAGCCAGACGTGCAGGCCATTCAGCAGTTCCTCGGCGACGATCCAGCAAGCCAGCTTGAGTTGCCGGAGGATTTTGACACGAGCGGCCTGATCACGTTCAGCGTGTGGAGGGGCTACGCAGCAAGCTTTCCCATCGATCTGCCCAGCGTTCGTGCGTTCTGGTTCTCCGTCAACGACCCAGACGCAAAAGGTGATGCGAGCCGGATGCAATGCCTGATCTGCGGTCAGGAACGGCCGGTGCTGGAACGGCTGCAGGGGAAGATCAAGGGCGTGCCGGGCGGGCAGACGGCCGGCACCGCGATTATCTCGGCCAACGCCGCCGCGTTCGAGTCGTACGGATTGGAGGCGTCGCTGATCGCGCCGACCTGCGGCGACTGCGGCGAGAAGTTCACCAAAGCGGCGAACGAGCTGATCGCGAGCGAGCAGAACCGCATCATCCTCGGAGGCGCGGCGTTCATCTTCTGGACGCGTCAGCCGGTGCCGGCTTTCTCCTTCCGCAGCTTCCTGACCGAGCCGAAACCCGAAGAGGTGCGAGATCTGCTGCGCACTCTGCGCAGCGGCGGTCTGCCGCCGGCCGTCGATGCGACGAAATTCTATGCAACGGTGCTGTCGAGCAGCGGCGGGCGCTGCGTGGTTCGGGACTGGATCGACACCACGGTGGGTGAGGCGGCTGCGCACCTGGCAGCCTGGTTTGAACGGCAGCGCATCGTCGACGCCTTCGGGGCAGAGCCTCCGCCGCTCGGCGTGTATCGGCTGGCCGGGGCCACGGTGCGCGAGTTGAAGGACGTGGCGCCGACCACGCCGAGGGCGCTGCTTGAGGCTGCCCTCGATGGCACGCCGGTGCCAGCCTCGCTGCTCTTTCAGGCGGTGCGGCGCAATCGCGCCGAACAGCGCGTGACGCAT
The DNA here is from genome assembly GCA_035310145.1 of Dehalococcoidia bacterium. Classification (NCBI taxonomy): domain Bacteria; kingdom Bacillati; phylum Chloroflexota; class Dehalococcoidia; species Dehalococcoidia bacterium. The sequence goes on along the minus strand of DATGEL010000082.1, from coordinate 5,332 downwards.
CCGAGGGCGGCCCTGATCAAGCTCGTGCTGCTGAGTCAGCGGCATGACTCTGAGTTGCAGGAGGGGGAGATGGTACGTCTCGATCCGGCGCACCCCAACGCTGCGTATCACTGCGGCCGGCTGCTGGCGGTGTTGGAAGAGGTGCAACGACTGGCGCTGCCCGGCATCAAAGCCACGATCGTGGACCGCTTTTTCGGCACGGCATCGTCTGCGCCAGGCTCGGTGTTCGGCCGTTTGGTGCGCGGGGCGCAGCCGCACCTGGGGCGACTCGACCGCGACCGGCACGGCGCCTACCTCGCGTTGCAGCGCCGGCTGGAAGAGGTGCAGGGCGCCCTGGACGGTTATCCGCGCGTGCTGAACCTCGAAGAGCAAGGACTGTTCGCATTGGGCTACTACCACCAGCGGGCCTTCGATCGCGAGCAGGCGCGGCTGGCGGCGGAACGCCGCCGCGCTGGACAGGCGGTGAGCGCCGCTGAGGCCGCTTACGCAGAGGCAGTCATCGACGCTGAGGAGAGTAACGGTGAGTAACGGCGTATACACGAACCCCGGCCGGCGGCATGACTTCGTGCTGCTGTTCGACGTGCAGGACGGCAACCCCAACGGCGACCCGGACGCCGGCAACCTGCCGCGCGTCGATCCGGAGACGATGCAGGGACTTGTTACCGACGTTTGTCTGAAACGCAAGGTGCGCGACTGGGTGGATGTCGCCTTCGGTGAGAAAGATCGCTTCAAGATCTACGTCCAGGCCGGTGGCGAGGCGTTGAACACGAAGCACGACCGCGCCTACAAGGCGCTCGATCTGAAGTCGACCGGCGCCAAGCAGAACAAGAGCGACGTCGAGCAGGCCCGCGCCTGGATGTGCCAGAACTTCTACGACATCCGCATGTTCGGCGCCGTGATGAGCACGGGCGTGAACTGCGGCCAGGTGCGTGGGCCGGTGCAGCTGACCTTCGCCCGCTCGCTCGACCCGATCGTGCCGCTCGACCTCTCGATCACGCGCGTCGCCGTGACGAGGCCGGAAGACGCGACGATCGCCGTTTCCGAAGAGGGCCAGGGCACAACGGGCAAACAGACGGAGATGGGCCGCAAGGCGCTGGTGCCGTACGGGCTCTATCGGGCGTATGGCTTCTTTAATCCGCACTTTGCTCAAAGCACGGGCGCCGGCGAGGACGATCTCAGCCTGTTCTGGCAGGCGCTGCAGCAGATGTGGGACCTGGACCGCTCGTCCTCACGTGGGCTGATGGGCTGCCGCGGGCTGTTTGTGTTCTCGCACGACAGCCCGCTGGGCAACGCGCCGGCGCAACGCCTGTTCGAGCTGGTGCATACCCCACCAAGCCAGAACAAGGCGCCGCGTTCGTTCGCCGACTACGACGTGCGCGTGGACGAGGCTGCGGTACCGGAAGGTGTGACACTGACACGCCTGGTGTAGCTTTCTACGGCGCCGGGCCGCGCCCGTGGGTGCTGCGTGCGGGGATGGGCGGCGTGGGTGCGGCCCGGCGCGATCTTCAGCCAGGAGGCAGGGTGGCGCGGCGGCGCGGGCGGGAGACCGCTCGCGGGCGCGGGATAGACCGGGAGGTTGGGCGGTGCTGGAGGACTGGCTGGATGAGGCGCCGGAGGTCACGATCTCGGCGCTGGAGCACTGGAGCTATTGCCCGCGGCAGTGCGCGCTGATCTACGTCGAGCAGGTCTGGGACGAGAACCAGTTCACGGTTCGCGGCACCGTGGCGCACGAGAAGGTTGATGCGGGTGACGCCGAAGTCATGCGCGGCGTCCATATCGTGCGGGCGATTCCGCTCTGGTCGGAGCGGCTAGGCCTCTCCGGCAAGGCGGACCTGGTCGAGTTCCGGCCGCAGGGACCGTATCCCGTGGAGTACAAGGTCGGGCGGCGGCGCGGCGAGCACGCCGAGATCCAGCTCTGCGCCCAGGCGCTTTGCCTTGAGGAGATGCTGCAAACGGCCGTGCCGCGCGGCGCCGTCTTCCACCACGCGGAGCGCAGGCGCTACGAGGTGGAGTTCGACGCGGCCCTGCGGGCGCGCACGGAGGCGACGGTGACGGCCGTGCGCGAGATGCTGCGCACGCAAAACCTGCCCCAGGCGCCGAACGACGCCCTCTGCCCGCGCTGCTCGTTGATCAATGCCTGCCTGCCGGGCGTGGTGGCGGAGCGCTCGCGGCTCGGCGGCCTGCAGGGGACGCTCTACCGCCCGTGGGAGGCCGAGCCGCCGGATGCGGTCTGGGGCAAGGCCGTGCCGGCGGCAGCAGTTGGCGAAGACGAGCACGAGGAGGATGACGAGGTGGAGGAGGACGACGATGCATGAGCTTTTGAACGTGCTCTACGTGCTGGCGCAGGGCTCGATGCTGCACCTGGACCACGACACGGTGAAAGTCGTGCTCGACGGCGAGACGCGGCTGCGGGCGCCGCTGATCCGGCTGAGCGGCATCGTCATGCTCGGCCAGGTTTCCATCAGCCCGTTCCTGATTCAGCGCTGCGCCGAGGACGGGCGCAACCTGGTCTGGCTCGACCGGCGCGGCCGCTTCAAGGCGCGCGTGGAGGGCGAGACGCGCGGCAACGTGCTGCTGCGGCGGGCGCAGCACCTGGCGCTCTCCGACCGCGCCCGCTGCCTGCGCATCGCCCGGCAGATCGTGGCGGGCAAGATTCAGAACAGCCGCCAGGCGCTGCTGCGGGCGGCGCGGGAGACGCAGCAACCGGAGGGCGGCGCGCCGCTGCGCGAGGCCGCCGGGCGCATGGCCGGCATCATCGAGCGGCTGCCGGCGATCGGGGATCTCAACGAGCTGCGCGGCGCCGAAGGCGAGGCGGCGCGGGCCTACTTCGGCGTCTTCGGCTGGATGGTGCGCGCCGATCGCCGCGCCTTCGGCCCGGATGGGCGCTCACGCCGGCCGCCGCGCGACCGCGCCAATGCCCTGCTCTCGTTTCTGTATGCGCTGGTGCGAGCCGAGTGTGGGGCGGCGCTGGAGGGCGTTGGGCTCGACCCCCAGGTGGGCTATCTGCATGCCCTGCGTCCCGGCCGGCCGGCGCTGGCGCTCGATCTGATGGAGGAGTTGCGGCCCGTGATCGCCGACCGGCTGGCGATCACGCTGGTGAACCGCAAGCAGTTGCGGCCGGAGCACTTCGAAGACCTGCCCGGCGCGGCCGTGCGCCTCACGGATGACGGCCGCAAGGCGGTGATCGGCGCCTACCAGAAGCGCAAGGAGGAGGAAATTCCCCATCGGGTGCTGGGGCAGAAGGTGGCCGTCGGGCTGCTGCCGCACGTGCAAGCACGGCTGCTCGCGCGCCACCTGCGCGGCGACCTACCGGAGTATCTGCCCTACCTGGCCCGGTGATTGGCGGCGATGGCTACCGGCGAGAACGAGAGCGTGGCCCGCGGGAGGGCTGGCGGCGGTACGGCAGCGTGCCGAACCTTACCAATTGAAGAGGTTTGCGGAACGGACGTGCGTCGCCTGGCGGCACAGGAGTCGGGGTGTGGAGGTGCTGGTGGCGTACGACGTGGCGACGGACAGCGCGGAAGGGCGCAAGCGGCTGCGGCGCGTGGCGAAGATCTGTGAAGCGCACGGGCAGCGCGTGCAGAAGTCGGTGTTCGAGTGCATCGTCAACGCGGGCCAGTTCGAGCTGCTGAAGCACAAGCTGCGCCAGGCAATGGACGAGCGGGAAGACAGCCTGCGGATCTACCGGCTGCACGAGCCTCGTGAGCGGTATGTGGAGGTGTACGGCCAGCGGCCGGCGTTCGACTTGCGGGAGCCACTGATCCTATAATCGGCGGCGATGCCGCCCAGCGCGCGGACCTCTGGCAGTGGCGCTCCACGCGAGGGGTTCGCGCGCGGAACGGGTCAGCGGGCCGGGTGCGACGCGGAAAAGGAGGTGCAATAGCCGGCTTGCGGCCGCCTTCGAGGTGAGGCGAGGGCGTTGCAGCGGCTTTTGAAGAGCGAAATCAGGCTCGCAACGAGCCAAAACAGCACGCCCGGAGGCCAGTAGCCCCTGGGCGGTGCCGTCGCACCCGGCCTCACCGCCGGGTGAGGATTGAAACGGCTGGAGCTGTTGGCGTTGAGGGCGGAGCATGAGTCGTCGCACCCGGCCTCACCGCCGGGTGAGGATTGAAACTCAGCGCGGGCGCGCAGGGAGGCGTTGAGCTGCTGGTCGCACCCGGCCTCACCGCCGGGTGAGGATTGAAACGCGTACGCGGGGTACGGGGTGCTGCCGGCGCAGTGGTGTCGCACCCGGCCTCACCGCCGGGTGAGGATTGAAACGCCTATTATTACCGGCCCACACGGGAGCTTACGGGTCGCACCCGGCCTCACCGCCGGGTGAGGATTGAAACTCCGCGGCGGGGAGAGGCGTGGGTGTGGGGGATCGAGGTCGCACCCGGCCTCACCGCCGGGTGAGGATTGAAACACGGTTGGCCGGCAGCGCGAGGTCCACGCCGTCGGTCGCACCCGGCCTCACCGCCGGGTGAGGATTGAAACCGGCTCGAACTGGCGGCGCTGAGGGCGGACCATGGTCGCACCCGGCCTCACCGCCGGGTGAGGATTGAAACCAGTGGTGGGGGACGCGCCGGGTGAAACAGGAGCCGTCGCACCCGGCCTCACCGCCGGGTGAGGATTGAAACGGGGATGGGGCGCAGCCGGCAAACGCGATGGGGGTGGTCGCACCCGGCCTCACCGCCGGGTGAGGATTGAAACTCCCAATACTGCTGATACTGATACACGATCCCATCCAGTCGCACCCGGCCTCACCGCCGGGTGAGGATTGAAACCGGCTCCGGCTGCGGTCGGGCGAGGTCGTGGCGGGCAGTCGCACCCGGCCTCACCGCCGGGTGAGGATTGAAACACGAAACTCGCCCTTGCCCTACACTGGCCTGCCAGTCGCACCCGGCCTCACCGCCGGGTGAGGATTGAAACACCATCCCCGCGAGCACCGCCGCTGGCTCCGAGCTGTCGCACCCGGCCTCACCGCCGGGTGAGGATTGAAACGTGCTCATCCAGGGCGTCGCCGCCAACAACAGCTCGTCGCACCCGGCCTCACCGCCGGGTGAGGATTGAAACCCGCTGGGCACGGTCCTGCGTTTTGTGGACTCCGGTCGCACCCGGCCTCACCGCCGGGTGAGGATTGAAACCTCGTCAGATTCGCCGGCCGTGACCGTGCCGGGAATGGTCGCACCCGGCCTCACCGCCGGGTGAGGATTGAAACCAGGGACAAGTGTAAGCGTCCTAGCGGATAGAGGCGTCGCACCCGGCCTCACCGCCGGGTGAGGATTGAAACTGCGGCATGCCGATGCCGGCAAGCGCCGTGCCGGCGGGTCGCACCCGGCCTCACCGCCGG
>DATGEL010000081.1 GCA_035310145.1 Dehalococcoidia bacterium | reverse complement strand
TCCCGACGGCTGCCTGGATCAATCCGCCGTTCCCGCTGCCTGAGGAGGTGACGACGATGCCAGAGTGAATCCTCCGCTAATTTTCCCAACGGGTGGTCTCAACAAGGTTGACAGGTTCCGCTGCGAACTTGGAAAGTGCACACAGCAGCAATTCGATAGTGCCATCGGCGGCTCATACCCATCACCTCAGATCGCCAACGACTTCTTGGCACAGCTCACGAACCAGTACCAGTTAGACACGGGTCGTAGCAATGTTCTGGTTACTTGGAGCACTTCCTATCCGGCTCCCTACAATACTCAGCAATATTCCCTAAATGCGGTAAACGGTACACCATTCCACTTTGCCGGGGTAGACTGGGACAACGAGTTTGAGACCAGCTACGCTCCTGTCGGGCCGGTCGTCTGGACCGATGCGCCATCAAGCGGCGCCCCAGGTACATCCATCACTGTGTCCGGCGCCGATCTTCCGAGTGGATCTACTGTGGACGTGGACGCTACACCCGCAACCAATACGTCATGTAACGGGACGACGTGCACGGCGACGGTGCCGGCGCTCGACGTAACCTCGCCGGCGACCGTCAGCGTCACAGTGGTGGATCCTGGGGGCAATCGTAGCAACGCCGTGCCCTTCACCTATACACCACCGCAGGGCGGTGCGCCCTCCATCTCCGCCATCAGCCCATCCTTCGCTCCTGTCGGCTATTCGACGCAGGTGACGATCGTCGGCTCGAACCTGGTGGGCGGCGTCGTCAACTTCGGCGGCACGTTCATTAGCGGCGCCTGCGGGGCGGAGTGCGTGGTCAACAGCCCGTCGTCGTTGCCCGCCGGCACCGTCAGCGTCACGGTCACGGTGAACGGCCTCACCAGCAATGCCGTGACCTTCCTCGTCACCTCCGGCACGCCGCCGACGATCAGCGCAGTCGACGGGAGCAGCACAGGGCCGAACCATGGCGCGCCGGGCGGCTTCGACGCGATCGAGATCGACGGCAGCGGCTTCGACACCACCACGATCGCCAACAACCAGTTCTTCATCGGTCCCAACGCCGTGACGCTGAACCAGTGCTTCGTCGTGAGCGGATCGCAGCAGGAGTGCCGGGGGCTGACGCCGCCGGGCGCGGGCAACGCCTATGTGACGCTGAAGACGCCCGCAGGCGCCACCAACCCGCAGTTCAACACGGATCTCTTCCAGTATGTGCCCGTGCTCTCGGCGCTCGGCGTGCAGTCCGGCCCCGCCCCGGGCGGTACCGCCGTCACGCTCAGCGGCCAGGGCCTCGCCGTCGCCGGCGCCACCACGCGCGTCTACTTCGGCGCGAACCCGGCGCTGGACGTGAGCTGCACCGCCACGCAGTGCCTCGCCACCAGCCCGCCGGGCGCAGGCACGGTCGCGGTGAGCGTCGCCGTCCAGAACCAGTTGCCGGGCGGCACGTTCACCACGCCGGCAAGCAACACGCTCTCGTACACGTACGTCCCGCCGGTGACGGTGACCGGTGTGAGCCCGAACGCTGGTCCCGCGACCGGCGGCACGGCGGTGTCGGTCACAGGCACCGGCTTCAACACGGTCTCCGGCGCGACGATGATCAGCTTCGGCGGCGTGGCGGCCACGGGCGTGAGCTGTGCCAGCGCGACCAGTTGCGCGGCCACCAGTCCGGCGGGCTGTGGCGTCGTCGATGTCACCGTCACAGTCAGCGGAGGCACCAGCGCGACCAGTAGCGCCGACCAATTCAGCTACACGCCCGCGAATTCCCCCTGCCCGCCGATCCTGCAATCCCCGGCCGAGGGCACGCAGAACCTCAGCACCACGCCCACCTTCACCTGGCAGGCGCCGCCGGGCGCCGTCGCGGGTGCGACCGTCTACACGCTGTTCATCTCCCAGGGCAACCAGCAGTTCACGACGACGAACACCTCCTACACCGTGCCCGCGTCGGCGGCGCTCGCGCCCGGCACGGAGATCTTCTGGTCGGTCAGCGCCTGCAACGGCTCCGCCTGCAGCGCCTACGCGCCGGCCTGGGGCGAGTTCATCGCGCCGCTGCCCGGCGCCCCCGTGCAGGTGGCGCCCGCCGAGGGCACGACGGGGCTCAGCACCACGCCTGTACTGAGCTGGCAGGCGCCGGCCAACGCCTTCAGCGGCGTCACGACCTACACCGTCGCCCTCTCCGACGTCACGCAGAATATCGACCTCCCCTGGATCTCGACGGCGAACCTGTCGGCCACCATCCCCGGCAACGAGGGCATCCTTGCCGGCGATGAGTTCTACTGGGCGGTGCAGGCCTGCAACGGCGGCAACGGCTGCGGCCCCTTCGCCCGCGCCTGGGGCGAGTTCACCGCGCCGCCGGGCGTGCCCGTGTTGCTCACGCCGGCGGAGGGCACGCAGAACATCCTCACCACCCCGACCTTCACCTGGCAGGCGCCGGCCGGCGCCGTGGCCGGCACCACGGTCTACGACGTCTGGATCACCGACTACACGACCAACACGGTACTGCCGCTGGAGACGACCACCGCCACCTCGCTTGTGGTGCCGGCCTCCGAAGGGTTGCAGCCCGCGCATGGCATCTATTGGACCGTCGCGGCATGCAACCCGGGGGCGTGCAGCGCCTACGCCCGCGCCTGGGGCGAAACGATCGCGCCGCAGCCGGGCGCGCCCGGCCTCACCAGCCCGATCGAAGGCAGCACCACGGTGAGCCAAACGCCGACGTTGCAGTGGACCGCCGCCAGCGGCGCCGTCGGCGGCACGACGCAGTACACGGGCTTCGTCTGGGATCCGGCCGCCGGCGTGATGAAGTTCCAGCAGAGCACCACGGCGCTCAGCCTCGCCGTGCCGGCGAGCGCGGGCCTGCAGCCCGGCACCTTCTATTACTACACGGCACAGGCCTGCACGGGCAGCGTCTGCGGCCCGCTGGCCCGCTGGGAGGGCTTCACCACCTGGACCACGCCCGGTGTGCCGGCGCTGCTCGCGCCGGTCGAAGGCTCGACCGGCAATGGCGCGACCCCCACCCTGCAGTGGGCCGCGCCCAGCGGCGCGGTGCCCGGCGCCACACAGTACACCGCCTATGTCTGGGATCCGCAGGCCGGCGTGATGAAGTTCCAGCAGACCGTGACCGCGCTCAGCGTCACGGTGCCGGCGAGCGCCGGGCTGCAGCCGGGCACGTTTTACTACTACACGGTGAGCGCCTGCAACGGCAGCAACTGCAGCGCCGTCGCCCGCTGGGAGGGCTTCACCAGCTAGCGATCCGCCGCGGGTGGACTGGGGCGCCGCCGCCCCGGAAACGAGACAGCGCATGCGATCCGTCATCCTTCGCCGGCTCCTCGGCCCCCTGCTGGCCCTCGGCCTGGTCGGCTTCGGCCTGGCCCGCCTGGCCGCGGCGCAGCCGGGCCATTCCGTCGCCGTGCCCAGCGCCACGGCCGCGCCCGCCCTGCCGCTGAGCAACGCGCCCACGCCCGCGATCCCGCTCAACCCTGGAGCCGGGCGCGCCACGCCCGTGCCGCGTTATACTCCGGTCTTTCCAGCCCGCGCGCCGCATGCGTTCGCCACGCCCACAGCCCCGCCCGCGGACATTCCGCTGAACCCTCACCCGCTGCCGGCCACGCCGATCCCGGTCTACACGCCCGACCCACCCCGCGGCATACCGCACGCGGCCACGCCGGGCCCCGACGCCGCGCCGTAGCCGCCAGGTGCGGGCCGGTGCAACGGGCGCAGATCCACCGGCGGATGCGCGCCGGTGGCGCCGGCCTTTGCCATTTGCACCATTCCGGCCCATGATGGGGCGGGGCGCCTGCGCGCTCTGTCTCAGCGCTGCAACGGAGTCGTCACGATGTCATTCGGCTACTGGAACAAAGTGCTGCACGTCAACCTCAGCGACCGCACGAGCTGGGTCGAGGAGCCGGGCGACGCCTTCTACCGCGACCTGCAAGGGGGGCGCGGCTTCATCGCCCGCTACCTGCTGGAGAACGTGCCGCCCGGCGCCGATCCGCTTGGACCCGAGAACGTGCTGGTCTTCGCCATGGGCGTGATGACCGGCGTGGCGTTGCCCGGCGCCGGCCGCCACTCCGTAGGCGCCCGCTCGCCGCTCACCGGCGGCTTCGGCGAGAGCGAGTCGGGCGGCTTCTGGGGCGCCGAGGTGAAGCGGGCCGGCTGGGACGCGATCGTGGTGCACGGCGCCTCAGAGACGCCGGTCTACCTCTGGATCAAGGAAGACCAGCCGGTCGAGTTCCGCGACGCGAGCGGCCTCTGGGGCATGACCACGGGCGAGTGCGAAGAGGCGATCATCGAAGAGCTGGGCGATCAGTGGATTCGCACCTGCCAGATCGGCCCCGCCGGCGAGCATTTGGTCCGTTTCGCCAACATCAACAACGACTTGAACGAGGTCGCCGGCCGCACCGGCATGGGCGCGGTGATGGGGTCGAAGAAGCTGAAGGCGATCGCGGTGCGCGGCACGAAGAAGGTGCCCGTCTTCGACCCGAAGCCCGTGCTGGCCCTGGCGAAGTGGGTGGCCACCACGCTCGAAGAGAACCACCGCGCCTTCCACGAGTTCGGCACCGGCGCGGCTATGGTGGGCAAGCACCTGCAGGGCGGCCTGCCCACGCTCAATTACCAGTTCGGCGAGTGGGAGCCGGTGGGCGAGATCGACGCCGTGGCCGTGCGCGACAAAGTGCGCATGGGCATGAAGGCCTGCTACGCCTGCTCCGTGCGCTGCAAGAAGGTCGTGCGCGTGGAAGAACGCGAGGGCGTGACCGACGAGAAGGGCCGGCCCGTCGCCTTCGACCCGCAGGGCCGCTGGAGCATCGATCCGAAGTATGGCGGGCCAGAGTACGAGACGCTCGCCTCGCTGGGCAACTCGCTGGGCGTGGATGACCTGATCGCGATCTGCAAGGGCAACGAGCTGGCCAACGCGCTGGGCATGGACACGATCTCGCTCGGCACGACGATCGCCTGGGCGATGGAGTGCTACGAGAAGGGCGTGCTCACCGACGCGGACACGGGCGGTATCCCCTTCCGCTTCGGCAGCGCGGAGATGGTGATCGAGATGATCCGTAAGGTCGCCTACCGCGAGGGCTTCGGCGATCTGCTGGCCGAAGGCTCGCAGCGGGCGGCGGCGCGCATCGGCCGCGGCAGCGAGGAGTTTTTGACCACGGTGAAGGGCATGGAGATGGCGATGCACGACCCACGCCACATGCCCGAGATGCGCCCCTCGTACCTGCTCGCGCCCACGGGCGGCGACCACATGCGCCAGACCAGCGATAAGAACGCGTTTCGCAACCAGGCCGGCATCTGCTTCTTCCTCAACTACAAGGACGAGCAGGTGCTGGACGTGCTCAACGCCGTCACGGGCTGGGGCGTGACGCAGGAAGAGGTGGTGCAGGCGGCGCACCGCGGCCTGGCGATGGCGCGCCTCTTCAACATGCGCGAGGGCTTCGGCCGTGAGCACGACGCCTTGCCCAAAAAGTTCCAGAACGCGCTGGCGAAGCACCCCGGCCTCAGCCCAGAAGTGCAGGACCAGATCGTGACCGACTACTACCGCGAGCACGGCTGGAACGAAGAGACCGGCCGCCCGACCACGGAGACGATCGAGCGCCTCGGCCTGCGCCAGTACATCGGCGCGGCGGTGTGAGCAGGATCGGCCTGCAAGTCCCTCGATGCTTACTGCAAAGCCGGCCGGCTCGGTTAATCTGGCGTACACACAGGTACCCGCACGGCCGTCTCACACCCTGCATGGTGTGGGTCATGTCCGGACTCTGGACGTGTATGCTATAACCAATCGGGTATAAGGCGGGCGCGTCAGCATCGATGGATGTGGAATACTTCCGCGATGCCGCCGGCCGCGAACCCGTGCGGGAGTTCATCGATGACCTGTATCAACACCGGAAGGGCGCCGCCGCGAAAATCGTGGCATACATCGATCGCATTCTCAGTCGTCATCAGCCCGGCGGCCCGCCGCTCCCTGCGAACTTGGTGAAGGCTCTCGGACATGGATTGTTCGAACTGCGCCCTGAACATGGCAACGTTGAGTATCGAATCTACTTCACGATCGACAACCGGGGAACGGCGTGGCTGCTGCATGCAACGCAAAAGAAACCCAACCGTCGAACAGAGCAAGCAGAGCTTGACCGCGCGTATCGGTGTCTCGAACAGCACCGCGGGGGCAGGCAGCAATGACAGCCTTTGATCGACACCGCGACGAAATGATGCAGGATCCGGAGTTCGCCCGCTGCGTGCGCGAGGCCGAAGCGGAACTAGAACTGGCTTTCCAGACGGCTGCCATCCGCGAGGTCCGCGGCATGACACAGGCACAGCTTGCCCAGGCCGCGGGGATGCGCCAGCCGGCGATCGCTCGCTTCGAAAAGGCGGGCCGTACGCCAACCGTGACCACGCTCTGGCGTCTTGCAGCCGCGCTGAACGCCCGCATCGTCATCGGACCGGAGTATCAAATCCACGTCGAACCATGCGAAAGACGGCAGCATGAGGCCGAGCAACGCATAGAGAGTTCAGCCTGATGGTCGACGGGGCCGGCCGCCCAGCGCAGGCGCAACGGCCGTCCCACGACCGGGACGATCGAGCGCCTTGGCCTGCGCCAGTACATCGGCGCCGCCGGCTGAGCCGGGTCCGCATCGATCGTCTCGACACGGCATGCAAAGGTAACCTGCTGCCTGACTTGGCGCCCGCAGCTGGGACACCGGCCTCCGTTTGGCATGGAGCTGGTGCGCCGTGTGCTGGGAGAAGGAGAGCAGACAGGCATAACAGACGGTTTCACCACCGGCGAAGCCGCCCGGCTGCGAGCACGACGAGCTGCCGCGCCGGTTGTGAAACCATGTCTTTGCACGAGGGCCGGCCTAGCGCAGATCGACCAGCTCGATCTCCGCCAGTCCCAGCGTGGCGCGCAGCGCATTCTCATCGGCAACCATGCTGCGCCACGCCGCTGCATCTTCGTCCGAGCTGACGACCAGGAGGCGCGCCGCGGGCGAGGTAACGCCGAACTTGCCCGCCTCCACGTCGGCGGCGTCGAGTGCCGCCTGTGCCGTGTCCGCTTGCTGCTGCGAGCCGGCGAGGTAGACGGCCGCTGCCGGCGCGGCGTGCGCCTGGCGCTCGATGACGGGGTGGTCCCGCACTCCCCCCTCCGACTGCGTCAGATCCGTCACGACGATCTCCGGCAGACCCAGGGAGGCGCGGAGGTTGTTCTGCTCCGCGACTGCCCACAGCGTCTGGGTGGCCTGGCTCGGGTCAACGACCCAGATTTGCGGTGTGATGGGTGGCGCGCCGCTCGCCGCACCCAGCGCATCGGCGTCATTAAAGGAGGCCTGCACGCGTGCTGCCTGCTCCGCCGAGCCCGCCAGGATGAGCTGCGGAGCGGGGCTGGTGCGGGCTGCGGCTGGGACGCCCGCGGCGGCGGGCAGCACGGCGGCCGGGCGTGCCGCGGGGTGGCCCGTTGACCGGCTGCCGACCTGCCAGGCAGCGACGCCGGCCACGGCGCAGACGGCGAGCAGGACGCCGCCCGCGGCTGCTCCCAGTTTCACCCTTCCGGATCGGAACCTGCGTGGCGGCAGGGCGGTGGTCGTTGCGTTGGACAGCATCGTGGACTCCCTCTCGCCGATGGCGGCAGCACGCTCGTGCCTTCGCTGAATACAGCGTCGCAGGCGGTCAGGGCGGCGCCATCGCGGGAAGACTACATTTGCCCTCGTGATCGGCATGTAGGAAAGTGCGCAGTGCCGTTACACGTCGGCCGAGGAGACGAGGCCGTGGCGGAAGGCATAGGCGGCGGCTTCCGCCCGGCTATGTGCCCCGATCTTGGTGTAGAGGTTCGTGACGTGCCGTTCGACGGTGCCGTCGCTGATGACCAGCGTCCTGGCGATCTCGCGTGTGCTCTTGCCCGCGGCGATCAGCCGCAGCACCTCGACCTCTCGTGCGGTCAGGTGGTGCTGGAAAGCCGTCTGGTGCGGCTCGGCAGCGACCGTGTCCGTTGCGAGCAGTCGCTGCAGCTGCGCCACGACCGCGAACCCGAGCTCGATGGCGGCATCGGCCGAAAGCGCCGCGCCCGCCGCCCAGGCCTCGGCGAACGTCGCTTCATCCAGCGCCGCCCGCACCCGTTCCACCGCTGCCTGCTGCCCTGCGTGCAGGCCGAACACCTCCGCGGCGAACTCCCGTCTGGCGACGTCTGTGGCAGCCAACAGCCGGGCGCTCGCGGCGAAAAGGCCACAACGCTCCGCTGCCTGAGCGAGCACACTGAGGGCTGCCGGGAGAAAGCGCGTCGGACCTAGCTCGCGTTGCACGGCGAGCATCTCGCCGCAGGTGGCCACGGCCGCACCGGTGTCGCCCTGCTGGAACGCGACCCATGCGAGATATGTAAGGCCCACGAGCCTGTCGGGGCCTTTCCCACCCTGTTCAACGCCTACTCTTTGGACGTAATCTTCCAGGAGCACGCGCACCTGAGCATCGTCGCCGCGTGCCATGGCCAACAAGGCCTCGCTAAACAGAGCCACTGCCGTGCCCGCGGTGCCCGGAAACGCCCGGTTTGCAGCCACCAGCCGTTCGGCCGTGGCAACATCCCCGCGGGTGACGGCGACGGTGGTGAGGTAGCTGCGGGCGTTGACGGCCGCTTCGATCGCGCCGGCCTGGAGCCGGAGGGCGACGGCTTCTTCGGCCAGCGGGACCGCCGCGCCAGGGTTGTTCTGGTTCAAGCGAAGCAGGGCGAGGCGCTCCAGCGCCTGGGCAAGGCAGCGGGTGTCGCCCAGCTGCCGGCTGAGGCCGATCGCTTCCTCGAGCTCGGCTACAGCGCGGTCCTGGTCCGCGGTGGAGAGCAGGTCTGCTGGCGAGAGGGCCAGCAGGCGTGCCCGCGAGACGCTCGGCGGCGCGGCCTCCGGCAGGGCCAGCAAGCGCCGGCGCCACAGCTGCTGTTCGTTCCCGCGCCCGCGGATGTACAGGTACCCGCGCAGCGCCCAGAATAGGCGTACGCCAGCGTCCAGCTCGGCGCGCTCGATGCACCAGCCCAACACAGCGCGCGCATTGTCCAGCTCGGCGTCCAGCCGCGGCCAGTTGCCCGTGGCCGCACACTGCTGCGCGAGTTGCAGCATCTGCGTCGCCAGCTGACGCCGCACAGCCTCGGCTTCCCCGCTGGCCCCCAGCGCATCGAGGGCAAACTCGCAGATGGTCTCCAGCATCCGATAGCGCGGCTCCCCGGCCTCGCCATCGCCTTCCCGCAGCAGGCTCTTCTCGACCAGCGAGCTCAGGCCGTCCAGCACATCCAGTCCGAGGTCGCCAGCGGCGTTGCACACCGCCCCGGCCAGCTCCAGCGTGCAGCCGCCGGCAAACACGCCGAGCCGGCGGAACAAGCGCTGCTCGGCCGGCTCCAAAACGTCGTAGCTCCAGGCGATGGCGTTGCGCAACGTCTGTTGCCGGGCCGGCAGGTCGCGCCGTCCGCCCGTCAATAGCGGCAGCCGCTGTGCCAGCCGTGCCAGCAGCGCCGCCGGCGGCAGCACGCGCACCCGCGCCGCCGCCAGCTCAATGGCGAGCGGTAATCCGTCCAGGCGGATACAGATGGCCGCGACGGCCGCCGCGTTCTCCTCGCTCAGCGCAAAGTCGGGTCGTACGGCCTGCGCCCGCAGCACGAAGAGCTGCACCGCCGGATTCTGCGCCAGAACCGCTGCCGGCCGGCTCTCTGCCTCGGGCACCAGCAAGGGCGAGACCGGATACTCTTGCTCACCGTTCACCCGCAGCGGTGCCCGGCTCGTTACAAGCAAGGTCACCGCTAGTCCAGCCTGGAGGAGTGCTCCGGCGAACTCCGCCGCGGCCAGCAGGTGCTCGTAGTTGTCGAGCAGCAGCAACAGCCGTTTCTCACGAACGTATCGTATGACGCTGTCCCGGACCGGCAGGCCCGTGAGGCCTTGAACACCCAGGGCCTGGGCGATCGCCGCCGGGACGAGCTCCGGGTCGCGCAACGGCGCCAGGTTCACGAAGACGACGCCGTCGGCGAACGTCTCCGCCAGCTCCGCGGCCACTTCCAGCGCCAGCCGCGTCTTGCCAGCGCCGCCTGCGCCCGTCAGCGTCACCAGCCGGCCGGAGGAGAGCAGACGGATAATGACCGCGCGCTCATCATGACGCCCCACGAGGGGAGTCAGCGGGCTGGGAAGCGCGCCGCGGGCCGCCGTCGGTCGCGCCGGCAGGAGCACAACCGACGGCGGCGTGGAGCGGACCGCTGCCCCACTTCGGGCCTCCGCCAGCAACTCGCGCACTAGCTCAGCGGTGACCGTCAGCCCGCGCAGGGGGCCGCGCTCGAAGCTGCGGAGCAGCCCCTGCGCGCGGCAGACCGTCAGCAGCGCCTCGGCAGCGTCGGCGCTGGGCGTGGCTTCTCCCCGCTCCCAGCGCTGCACCGTCGCCCGGCCGACGCCGATCTGCGCAGCCCACCCCGCCTGCGTGACTCCACCGGCTTCCCGCAGCGCGCGCAACACGGTGCTCAAGTGCGGCGGAACCGGCGTGGGCTGCGCTGGGTGATTCATCGATGATGCGCCACTGGTGCCGCGACGGTGCGTCGCCGCCGCGCCTTGATTCTACCGTATTGGCAGATGCCCGAGACGCGCCGAGAACGGCAGGTTCGAAACGGAGTCGCCGGCATGAAGCGGTGGTAGATGATCGGCATGGCGGCCCAGACGCTGTCTGTGAGGTTCGGCCTGCGTCAGTACATCGGCGCCGCGGTGTGAGCGGGGCGCTCAATCTGCCGCGTTTAACCGTCGCCCGCGGTGAATTCGTCTGCCGGCACAGGCGCCGGCGCTAATGTCGGCCGCCCGGCAAGGCTCTGTGGGCGATGCAGCCGCTGCCGGAGACCGCGGCCCAGCCCGCCCCAGACCAGCGCGAAGGCCACGATCGCGTAGAGCCAGCCGGCGATGATGTCGATCGCGTAGTGCTCGCCCGGATAGACCACGGCGAAGGCCATGCCGATCGGGTAGAGCACCGTCGCCCAGCCCCAGCGCGGATACACCCGCCACAGCACCAACCAGACCAGCACCGGGAAGGCGCCGTGCATGCTGGGCATCGCCGCCACCGGATCCACGTGAAAGTACTTCGAAAGGAAGATGATCGGATCGGAGACGCCCGCCCACTGCACGTTGCCCAGCACCCGCACGACGTAGGGGATGCGGTGCAGGTCACTGGCCCACCACGGCGGCGCCATCGGATAGATCAGATAGGTCGCGAAGCCGGCGTACATCAGGAGCAGATACGAGCGCACGAAGCGCCAGTAGAGCGCTCGATCGCGCATCCAGAAGACGAAGGCAACGACCAGCGGCGTGATGAAGTGCATCAGGTAGAGAAACGCCGCCAGGTAGTCGTACCAGTGCAGCCGACCGTCTTGCCAGAGCTGCTGCTGCAGCCAGGTGGTGGGCAGCTCGCCATGCGTGAACCAGCCGAACAGCCAGCGGTCGGTGTCGATCGGGAACTGCACGTGGGCGCGGCCGATCAGCCCCGGCGTTACACCCGGCAGCGCCACATAGGCCAGCAGCAACACCATGAACGGCGCCCAGTCGCGCAGGAAGCGCACGCCGCGCATGGTGAAGATGGCGAAGATCAGCAGGAAGCAGGCGACGACATCCGCCGCCGGCCAGGTGTGGGAGTCGAGCAGCCAGGCGGTGAAGAGCACGATGTACGCGCCCTGCACCAGCCAAAGCAGGCGCCGGTGCCGCTCCTGTGCGCCGAGATAGTGCCGCCGCAAGCGCCGCAGCGCGGCAAACAGGTGCTGGACGTCGCGCAAGCTCGCGGCCCGGCGTACGGCGCGCGGCACGGGCGGCGGAACGAGGGCCACGCCATCCTCCTCCGCCGTGCCTCCGGCCGCGGACCGCTGATCCGGTCGCGCCGGCCTCGCCCTCGCGCCTGGCAACGGGCTAATGGTAGCGTACCCGTCGCGCCGCCGTTCGCACTCGCCCATTTGCGCCTGCGGGCAGGGTGTGACTGGTGTAACACGGCCCAGAGACTGTCGCCTTCCGCGCTGCCGTACGGCGCTTGACCCTCCAGTGACTGCAAGGTCTACGCTCACGCCATGCACGAGCGGCTGACGATCGGCGGCGTCGCACGGGAAACCGGCCTGCCGGTGCGCACGATTCGCTTCTATGAAGCGGAAGGCATCGTGCCGCGGCCTGCGCGCACGGCGGCCGGCTACCGCCTCTACTCGCACACGGACGTGCGCCGGCTGCGCCTGGCCCGCCAGGTGCGGGCGCTCGGCCTGCCGCTATCCGAGGTCAAAGAGCTCGTCGGGCTGGCCTTCAGCTCCGAGTGCGGAGCCTACATGGACGATCTGCTCGCGCGCCTGGCGGCCCAGCGCCAGGGGGCGCGGCGCCAGATCGACGAGTGGCAGGCGTTGTGCACCAATTTAGACGAGTTGGAGCGCCACGTGCGGCACCTGCGTGACGGCGCTCCGCCGGGCCGCCGCGTGGCCGAGTGCGGCTGCTGCCCACTGATCGACGAAGGAGCAGACTGATGAACGAGCAAGATGTGCTGGACGTGCTGGTCTGCGACTTTCAGGCGCGCCCGCGCGGCGCCGCCAGCGTGTTCGACGTGGCGCCGGCCGTGCAAAGCGTGCGCCGCGAGGCGGATGCGCTGCTGATCGACTTCGCGCCCGAGGCCGCGCCCGCCGTGGCCGAGTACATCGACGCCGAGCGGCAGTGCTGCCGCCAGATCGGCTGGGAGCTGACGCTGGCGCCGGCGCCGCGCCTGCGCATCTCTGGCACGCCGCCCCAGCTTGACGTGCTGGAGCAGCTGTTTGGGGAGCAAATGCTGGCATAGAAGGCCATCCCTTGCGGGATCGCCGCTGGCCGATGGATCGGTGTGGACCCGATGCAAGCAATCTGCCAGATGTACGCATAGACGCTATACGACTAAACCGCTAGTCTCTCAACCAGTGGCGGCCTCGGGGTCGGGACAACTCGGCCAGCTTCTGGGGGTGGAGATGTTTTCTACCCGAGTGCAGCGGTCTGCTGTGATCCTCATTGCGGTAATGGTGGCTCTCGGACGGTGACTATCGGCTTGAGCGCTGTTTCTCAATCCGGGCCGTCCAACTCGCCGGTGTTGGTTCCTACAGCAGGACCCAACCGCTCTCCTGTCTCGGATGGCACCGAAGGCAGGGACACCGCACCGCAGCACCTCCATCGCCTGCCAACTCTGCCGCCATACCCCA
>DATGEL010000080.1 GCA_035310145.1 Dehalococcoidia bacterium | reverse complement strand
CCGATCGCCGCCTGCGTCGGCGCCGCCGCCTCTACATGGCTGGCCCGGTGGCTCGTCACCACCCCGCCCAGCACCACGGCCAGCGCCCCCGCTCCCACCAACGCGAGAATCCGCTTGCGGATACTCAAGGTGCTACTCCTGTCAAAGCTCTTATCGCAGCCTCGCGGGATGCGAGGCTCGTCGACGAGTCGATCGCCTGCCTGAACCCGGCAACATGGGCGCATGCCGCCTGTTGCCCTTCGCGCATGTGCTCTCCTCTCATGGAAAAGCCAACGAGGCTACGCTACCGCATGGGCCGACGCTCGCGCCAACGGCCCGCGGCTACGGCGGTCCATTTCGTACAACGCGAAATCCTGCGATTGGTTAACGGATCGGCGGCAGCGATTCGCCGGCGGATTACTCCGTCGGGTGCAGGCGACCACCCGCTGCTGCCGGGCGAGGATACAAAGAGCGGAGCCGGCGTTCGCACCGGCTCCGCTCCCTGCTCAACCGCGGGTTGCCTTCGGGCAAAATCTCGATGGCGCCGCCGGCCGCGCCCGTCTATGACGAGCGGCGCAGGCGCAGCAGTCCGATGCCGGCGAGGCTCAAGCCCAGGAGGCCGGCGACGACGGCCAGTAGCCCGTCGTGATCCGTCCTCGCGCCGCCGGCGCCGGTCTTTGGCAGGGCGACCCGCGCCGCGGGCTGTGCGGCAGCCGGCTTCTGGCCGGTCACGGCCTGACGGCGTGCCGCGGCGGGCGTCGGCGTCCGCGGCGTTGCGGTCGTGGGACGCGGCGTTGCCGTGCGACTCGTTGGTGGCGGTGGGGGCGGCGGCGGCGGCGCGGTCGTCGGCCGGCTGGGCGGTGGCGGCGGTGTTGGCGCGGAGGTCGCCGCCGGCGCCGGCGTGGGTGTGGCCTGGCTGACGGAAAGGTTGAGCTGGACCGCACCGGGCACGCCCGGCAAGGTGCCGGTGGTGCTCGCCGTCTGGCCGCCGACGGCGAAGCTGACGCTCGCTCCTGGCGTGGTGCAGCCGGCAATCGCCTGCACGTCGACGAAGTACTGGCCGTTCGCGACGGTGCCGAAGCCGCAGGCGACACCCGTCACGGAGGCCACCACCGTCGTGCCATCGGGCGGGTTGCTGTTGCCCACCTTCACCGATCCGAAGAACCGCGCCGAGGGCACGGCCGACGGGCCGCCGACGTTCGCCGCAGGAGTCGGCGTCCCCGACTGTGCCTGTGCGGCGGGCAGCGCGCCGCCGGCCACGCCGCCCAACAAGGCCAGGGCGGCGGCCAGCGCGATCGGGCCCGCGCTCCTTCCCCTCACCTTCATCCCCCTCTCCTTTCTGAATCGGGCTATGCTGGTTCCCTCAGGGTTCGCGTCGTACGACCGTCGAGCGAGCGATGCGCACTGCCGGCCGCGCCGCTACGCGGTGCTGCTGCGATCGCTGGTCGGCGCACCGCCGGCGAACCCCGGCGCGGCGGTCTGTTATCTTATAACATGATGCCCGTGATGCTGTTAAGACGGCGGTCTGAGGGCACAGACATAAGCCGCCGCCAGGCGCCGATCGGCGCCGCGGCTTGTGCGAACGTCTGCTGCGCGGTGTGATTGCTGTGGCACGTCGCGCTGATCGGCGTTGGCGACAGCGCGACGCGGAAGCGAGGGGATCCGAGCGATGATCGAGCAAGATGCCGCCTGGGTGACACTGCCGAGCGCGGCCGCGATCGAGGCGAGCGCTCCGCCCGGCAAGCGCGGCGGCTACGATTTCGGCTTTGTCGCCAACATGGGCAGGCTGCTGCGCGCCCACCCGCGCTTCGGGCAGCCGTTCCTCAGCCTGTTTGCCCAGGTGATGTTCGCCCCCGGCGCGCTCAGCCGTCGCGAGAAGGAGATGGTCGCCGCCGTGGCCGCCGGCGCCCAGGACTGCACCTATTGAACGCAGTCGCACGCGGAGTTTCTGCGTGTTGAAGACGGCGAGCCCGAGCTGGTGCAGGCGATCAAAGAACGGCGCTGGCGCGACCTGCCGGATCTGGCTCCGCGCGATCGGGCGCTGTGTACGGTGGCGGAGAAGCTGAGCGCCACGCCCACGCGCATGACACGCGACGACTGGCAGCCGCTGCGCGACCTCGGCTGCGACGACGAGGCGCTGCTGGAGGTCGCGCACATCGTCGGCATCTTCAACTACTTGACGCGGCTGGCCGACGGTTTCGGCCTGCAGCTCGACGCGCAGACCGCCGAAGCCGGCCGCACCGGTGTGGCGCTGCGCCGGCCGGCGGCGGCGATCGCCCCGCCCGGCTCTCCCTGAATCGGCAGCGCGGCGAGACCGCGCCTCGCCGTGCTGCTAGATCAGCGCGGCGCCGTGAGCGTCAGCAGGGCGAACGCCGTGGCGGCGCTTGGCAGCTCCACCAGCAGGAAGATCGGCCAGGGCGACTCGCCGGTGGCGAAGCGGAAGATACCGGCGAGCACGATCACGAGCACGCCGACGGCGATTGCGCTTGAGCACATCTGGCCGGCGAGCCTGCTGCGTTCTGCTCGGCGCCGCTGACGATGGGGCGGCTGCAGGGTGGGCATGACGATCCGTCCATTCCTTCAACGCAGCCCCGCCCCCAGGGGCGGGGCTGCGTTTGCTTACTCGTAGCGCAGCGCTTCGATCGGGCGCAGGTTCGAGGCGCGCCAGGCGGGGTAGACGCCGAACACCAGGCCGATCGCGACGGAGACGCTGGCCGCCAGCAGCACCGAGCCGGTGGAGACGAACGTTTGCAGCGGCTGGCCGCTGAGCTTGACGCCGTCGATCAGCCGCGAGGCGCCGACGCCGATCACGATGCCGCTCAGCCCGCCGCAAACGCTCACCAGCAGCGATTCGCTGAGGAACTGGGCGAGGATCTGGCCGCGCTGCGCGCCGATCGCCTTGCGGATGCCGATCTCGCGTGTGCGCTCGGTGACGGAGACGATCATGATGTTCATGATGCCGATGCCGCCGACGAGCAACGAGATACCGGCGACGGCGCCGAGCAGGATGGTCAGCACCTGGGTGGTGCCCGCCTGCGCCGCCACCTGATCGCTCTGCGTCTGCACGAGGAAGTCCACCTTGCCGTGCTGCGCGATCAGGATGTCGGTGATCTCCAGCTTCGCCGCGTCGATCGTTTTGCTGCTGGTCGCGTTCACAACGATCTGCGAGACCTGGGCGCTGCCCTGAGGGTTGCGCGGGTTGGAGAACTGCGACTGCAGTGTCGTGATTGGGATCAGCACCTGGTCGTCCACGTTGGCCAGCGGCCCACCGCCCTTGCTTTGCAGCACGCCCGCGACCGTGAGCGCAACCGGCCGCGGCCCGACGCGGATGCTGACCTGCTGGCCGGTGGGATCGGCGGCGCCGAACAGCGCCTGCGCTACGTTGGCGCCGAGCATCACCACCCGCGACTTGGCCTGCACGTCGCTGTCCGCGAACCAGGCGCCCAGCGTCGCCTGAAAGTCGTGCACGTCGGCGTAGGCCGGCGTCACGCCGTTGACTTTGGTGGAGACGTTCTGTCCCTGATAGACGATCTGTGCGTTCTGGCCGAGGTTGAGCTCCGGGGAGACGTCGGCCACATCGGACGCGTTGCCCGCGATCGCGCTGGCGTCGGTTGTGGTAAGCGTCTGGGCGCTGCCGTTCCCCTGCGAGACACCGCCCGTGCTGACGGCGCCGGGGGTGATGGTAATCAGGTTGGCGCCCAGGCTCTTGATGTTCTGCGCAATCGCCGCCTGGGCACCGCTGCCGATCGACATCAGCGCGATCACCGCGCCCACGCCGATCACGATGCCGAGCATGGTGAGCCCCGAGCGCAGCTTGTTCGCCGCGAGCGACGCCAGCGCCGTGCGCAGCGTTTCAACGAGATCCATCACGTCCCCTTCCAACCCATGCGCAACCTGTCTCTGAACTCACGATATTGACCCGAGATGTGACGAACGTTGCGCGTGCATGTGAACGTTCACATGCTGAGCGAACGCTCATGCTGAGAAGCTTCTTCGCCAGCATTCAGCGCCTTCCAATCCAGCGCCGCTACGCTTGTGTCAGGAGACGTGGAGGTGCGGAATGTTGCGTCTGAGCCAGATCGCCAAGCGCTACGTCATGGGCGACGTCGTCGTCGATGCGCTCAGAGGGGTGGATATCGCGATCGAGGATGGGGAGTTCGTGGCGATCATGGGGCCGTCGGGTTCGGGCAAGTCGACGCTGATGAATATCATCGGTTGTCTCGACACGCCGACGTCCGGCTCGTACCAGATCGACGACCTGGAGGTCAGCCAGATGGCGGACGACGAGCTGGCGCGGGTGCGCTTGCACAAGATCGGCTTCGTCTTTCAGTCGTTCAACCTGCTGCCGCGCGTCGAGGCGATCAAGCAGGTCGAGCTGCCGCTGCTCTACGCCGGCGTGCGTGAGCGCCGCGAACCAGCGACGCAGGCACTGGCGCGAGTCGGCCTCGGCGATCGGCTGCAACACCGGCCGAACGAGCTCTCGGGTGGACAGCAGCAGCGCGTGGCGATCGCCCGCGCCATGGTCTCGCGGCCGTCGCTGATCCTGGCGGACGAACCCACCGGGGCACTGGACACGCGCGCGTCGGAAGAGATCATGAATCTGTTCGCGGAGCTGAACGCGGAGCAGCACATCACGGTGGTGCTGGTGACGCACGAGCCGGAGGTCGCGGCCTTCACGCGGCGCACGATCACGGTGCGAGACGGACTGGTCGTGCGCGACGGCGCCAGCGCGCGGCGCGACGGCGTCGAAAAGGTCGATTACCTCGGCGCCCGGGCTCCGGTTGCCGCTGCCTGAGCCGTCGCATGTTCACCCGGCGCGGGCATGCGGCTCGTTGCGCTCACCGGGTACCGTGCAGCCGGTTCGGCGGCTGATGCTGCGCCCGCCGCTGCGGCCGCGGTGGAATGCGGAGCACGTTTCGTGGCGGAGCCGGCAGCGCCACGACCGGCGAGCGGCGGGCGCGCCCTTACGGATGGACTTATGGCGATGGCGGCGCGGCGCCGGGCAGGCCGCGCGGCGGCGGCGGTGGCGTCACCAGTGGCGCCGGTGGGGCGGAACGGGTGGCTGCGGGCTGTGCACGCGTGCTGCTCGTGCTGCCAGAGCCGGTGCTGCCGGTGGCCGAGCGGCTTGTGCTGCCGCTCGTCGTGCCGCTGCTCGTGCCGGTGCGCGTCGAGCTGCTGCCCTGCGTACGATTGCCTGAACCGCCGGCGGGCAGGGACTGGCGGGCGGGCGCCGCCGGCGCAGGGGACCGCGGGGTGTTGGTCTGGGCGCCGCGCTGCGCCGCGGTGCGACGCGTGTTGGCGGCGTAGTCGACGATCGCGGCGGCGGCGGGTACGGCGGCCTCGATGCCGGGCGGCTCCAGCGAGTCCGCCGTGTAGTCGATCTGCACCGTGTCGCCGTCGCGCAGATCCTGCCAACCGATGCCGGCCGGCTGGAGCGCCGGCGCCGCGCTCGCCGCCACGACCTGGTGCTCGCCGCTTGAGCAGTCAATCACCAGCAGCGCCGGCGCGCCGCCCTGCCAGCTCGCCACGCTGCCGGGCGTGATCTGGCCGTAGTCGCAGTTCGCGGCAAGCTTGCGCGAGACGACTGCCGGTGCGCCGCTTTCGAACGAGACGAGCTGCGTCAGCCGGCCGTTGTCGCCGGCGAACTGCAGCTCTAACGGCAGCGCCGGGGGGAGCACGGATTCCGCGATCTCGACGCGCTGGCCGTCGGGCGAGCGCGTCACGCGGCCGTTCGGCCCGGTGCGCCAGTCGAAGAGCGGTGCGGGCGCGTCCTTCGCTTGATCCCAGCCGAGTGCGACGAAACGGGCGCTGCCGTCGGCGTAGGCGGCGGAAAGCAGCAGCTCGGCAGCGCCGTTGGCGGTCGGCTGGGCGGCGAAGAGCTTGAGCTGTGGGTAGCAGCCGGAGGCGCTCGGCTGCGGCGGGGGCAGCAGCGGGCCGAAGGCGCCGTCATCGTTCGCGCTCCAGACACGGCCCCAGCGGCCATCGCGAAGCGCGAAGAGATCGGCGAAGACCGGCTCGCAGCCGGTGGTCACCGTGTAGCGGCTGGCGACCGCGACCTGGCCGGGGCTTGCGCCGTCGAGCGAGAGGTCGAGCCGCCCGGTCGAGGTCGCGCCGGGTCGCAGGAGTCCCGCCGTGGCCGGCATGGTACGCGCAGCCGCCGTGGCAGGCGGCGCCGCCGTAGGCGCCTCGACCGGGGCCGTGAGCGGCGTGACGGCGCCGGTCGAGGCCGGGGGGGCCGTCGCCGGGGCGCTGCGGATCACCAGTTCGCTGCGGTTGCTCGACGGCTGGCCGTAGGCGCGGTAGAGCAGCAGCATGATGATGCTGCCGGCCGCGATCGCAAGGCCGCCGAGCAGCCGGCCACGGAGGCGCGGATCGCGCCAGCCACCGTTACCTGAGCCGTGGCGGGTCCAGCTCCTGGCCATCGCGTCGTCGCAGCTCCTTCGGTTGCGATCAGTATCGGATCTCGAAGCCCGAAACTTGCCTGCCGCCTTCGGACCAGGCCGTTTCCAACTCCGTGACGTAGGCCAGCCGCGGTCCTTCGCGCAGCCGTTCGACCAGCCGCTCCAGCGCCACGCGTTCGCCGCTCGCCTCCACTTCGACCGAGCGCATGTCGTCGCGGTTGCGCACCCAGCCGCTGATGCCGAGCCGTTGTGCCGTGCGCTGCACGAAGTCGCGGTAGCCGACGCCCTGCACGCGGCCATGCACGATCGCGTGCAACGTCTGCTCGCGGCGTTCACCGCGTTCGGCCGTCACCGGCGAAGGATCCACATAACGCTGGGCGCCATACTACCCGAACGGAATTTCTGCTGTCACGCCGTACAGGGATAGGAACAACAGGGAACGATCAACGTCGACTCGATCGATCTGGCGCGGAGTTCGCCGCGCGCGCCGCGGACCAGCGGCGGCGCTGCTCCTGGCGCACCGATTCATCAACCACGCGGTAACGGGCGAGGAAGTCTTCGGCGTAGGCCGCGAAGCCGCCGCCAAGGACTGCGGTGCGCATGCGCTGCATGTGGCGAATCAAGAAGCGCAGGTTGTGGATCGTGGCCAGCCGGTAGCCGAGCAGTTCCTCGCAACGGAAGAGGTGGTGCAAGTACGCCGCGGTGAAGGTGCGGCAGGTCGAGCAGTCGCAGTCCGCATCGAGCGGCGTGTCCTGGGCAGCGAAGCGGGCGGCGCGGATGTTCACCCGGCCCTCCGGCGTGAACAGGGCGCCGTTGCGCGCCAGGCGCGTGGGCAGCACGCAGTCGAACATGTCCACGCCGCGGCGCACCCCCTCGACCAGGTCTTCGGGCGAGCCGACGCCCATCAGGTACCGCGGCCGATCGGCGGGCAGGCAGGCAACGCTCGCCTCCAGCAGCGGCCAGGTGAGCGCCTTCGACTCGCCGACGCTGAGCCCGCCGATCGCGCAGCCGGGAAAGTCCAGCGCGGCGATCGCCGCCGCCGACCGGCGGCGCAGATCGGGGAACATGCCGCCCTGGCAGATGCCGAACAGCGCCGAGTCGGTCGTGTGCGTCGCGCGGCAGCGCTCGGCCCAGCGGTGGGTGCGCTCCGTGGCGGCCTCGGCGTGGGCGCGGTCGGCATCTGCCGGCGGGCACTCGTCCAGCGCCATGATGATGTCGGCGCCGATCCGCTCCTCGGCCTGCACCACGCTCTCCGGCGTGAGCCGGTGCTCGGAGCCGTCGAGGTGCGAACGGAACGTGGCGCCCGCGTCGTCGAGCGATCTGAGGCCGCCGAGGCTGAAGACCTGGAAGCCGCCGCTGTCGGTGAGGATCGGCCCGTCCCAGGCCATGAAGCGATGCAGGCCGCCCGCCGCGGCGATGCGCTCCGCGCCGGGGCGCAGGTAGAGGTGATAGGAGTTACCGAGAATGATCGTGGCGCCGATCTCGCGCAGATCGGCGGGCGTCAGCGTCTTCACCGTCGCCTGCGTGCCCACGGGCATGAAGACGGGCGTGGGCACCTCGCCGTGCGGCGTCGTCAGCGTGCCGGCGCGCGGGCCGTCGCCGCCGGCCTCCAGCCGGAAGGCGATCACGGGGCCAGCAGCTCCGCCACGATATCGCGCACCAGCTCGGGCGGCACGTCGTCGCGGATCACGGTGCGGCCGACGCCCGTGAGCAGCACCCAGCGCTGCTTCTTCGCCGCGACCTTCTTGTCCAGCGTCATCGCCTGCAAGACGGCGGCGGGATCGACTCCCGGCCAGCGCAGCGGCAGGCCGTACCGCTCCAGCACGCGCCGCTGCGTCTCCGCGACTTCGGGCGAGAGCAGCCCCTGCCGCACGGCGATCGCCGCCGCGCCCTGCATGCCGACGGCCACGGCCTCGCCGTGCAGCACGGCGCTGTAGCCGGTGGCCGCCTCGAGGCCGTGGCCGATCGTGTGCCCGTAGTTGAGCGTGATGCGCTGGCCGTCCTCGCGCTCGTCGCCGGAGACGACCTTCGCCTTGATCTGGGCACTGCGGCGCAGGATGCTCGCGGTCACTTCCGGCTCGAGCGCCAGCGCCTGTGCCACGTCGCGCTCCATCGCGTGCAGCAGGCCCGGGTCGAGGATCAGGCCGTGCTTGATCACCTCCGCCCAGCCGGCGGTCAGGTCGCGCGGCGGCAGGGTGCGCAGCAGGTTCGTGTCGGCCAGCACCAGCCGCGGCTGGTAGAAGGCGCCGATCAGGTTCTTGCCGCGGGCGTGGTCCACGCCGACCTTGCCGCCGATCGCGGCGTCCACCATGCCGAGCAGGCTGGTGGGCACGTGGACCAGCGGCACGCCGCGCAGATAGCTCGCGGCCACAAAGCCGCCGAGGTCGGTCGCCACGCCGCCGCCCAGCGCCACGATCGGGTCGCCGCGCTCTGCCCGCCGCTCGATCAGGCGATCGTAGACGCGTGCGACGGTGCCGAGCTGCTTCTGCTCTTCGCCCGTCGGGATCGAGACGAGCTCGGCCTCGAAGCCAGCGCCGCGCAGCGCCCCCAGCGCCGGCTCGCCGTAGAGCGCCGCCACGCGCTCGTCGCCGACGACGGTGGCGCGGCCCTTCAGCCCCGCGGCGCGCATGCGCTCGCCGAGGCGGCCCAGTTCGCCGGGGCCGGTGTAGATGGGATACGCGGCCGTAGGGGTGGTCACGCGCGCGGCGAAGTTGGGGTCGTGTTCGCTCTGCTCGTCATCCTGCCAGGCGCGCTCGCGGCCGGCACGGGCGGCAAGCTGCTCGCCGAAGCGCTGATGCACGTGCAGCAGTTCGTCCGCCACCTGGTCGGGGAAGAGGGCGTCGGTCTGGATCGTCCAGTCGGCCAGCTCGTAGACGGGCGCCCGCTGCTCGGCCAGCTCGCGCAGCCGCGCCAGCGCCTCACCGCCGGCCAGCAGCGGGCGCGACTCGGTGGTGCGGCCGCCGCCGCCGCTCACACGGCCGGCGAGCGTCTCCGGCCGTGCCTTGAGGTAGATCACCAGCGCGCCCTGCCAGAGCCGGCGGCGGTTGACCGGGTCCAGCGGCGCGCCGCCGCCGGTGGAGATCACGATCTGCTCGCTGCTCTCCAGCCGCGCGATCGCCGTGCGCTCACGGGCGCGGAACTCCGCCTCGCCGCTCTCCTTGAAGATCTGCGGGATCTGGCGGCCGTCGTCGGCCACGATCATGTCGTCGGTGTCGATCGTGGACCAGGGGCGGCCGAGCCGCTTCGCCAGCAGCCGGGCGACTGCCGTCTTGCCCGAGCCCATTAGGCCGACGAGCACGATGCGCTGCGGCGCGTGGCGATTGACCATGAACGCGCCTCCGGGCGGCGGACCGGCGAGGGCCGCTCAGTCGGTGGTCGTATGGTCCGGCGTCAACGGACCGTGGCCGTTGCGCGACGGCGGCAGCGACATGCCCGGCGGCGGCTCGCCACCCTCGCCGCCGGCGCCTTCATCTTCACTGTCGCTCAGCGGCGGGCCGGGGTCTACCGCCAGCGCCGCGCCGTTGGCGCCGACCAGAGAGCGGCCCTCGAAGCGGCCGACGATCTCTGCCGGTGTCAACTCTTCCCAGGGGATGCGATCGGCCACGGCGCGATCGGCGGTGACGCTGAGGATGCACTGCTGGTCGGGCGTACCGTCTTCCGCGCGAAAGGTGGTGTAGACATCGATGCGCACCAGCGCGAGGCGCACGTTCGGCACGTCGTACAGCATGCGCTCGATCAGCGCGGCGGCGACCTTCATCCCCTCTTCAAGCGGCGGGCTGACCTGCTGCGGCCGGCCCGCGATCACGCGGTACTCGGCTTCGGTCGTGGCCATCAGCGTGATCACCTCGCGCCCGACGCTGATCACCTCGGCGGTCTGGATGCCGTGCCACAGCAGCGGGTTCATGCCTTTCGGCATGCGCTGGTTGCGCCAGCGGCCGATCTCCTCTTCCACCAGCGTCTTGATCGCCCAGCGGTCGCCGCTGTTCACCAGGCCGCGCCAGTGCCGCTGACGAAACATCTCCTGCACGATGGCGAAGCCGAAGAACAGGCTAATCAAGGTGACGATCAGAATGCCCCAGCCCACGGTTCCCGCGCTTTCTCAGATGGCCGCCGCTCCGCGGCCAGGTCAGGCTATACCAGACTTCGCAGCCGGTCCGGCCATCGCCCGCTCGGCGGCGGCGAGCATCACGTCTGCCGGCGCCGCGGTCCCGGTCCAGAGGGTGAAGGCGGCGGCGCCCTGGTAGACCAGCATCGGCAGCCCGCCCAGGGTTCGCGCCCCCTTCGCGCGCGCCGCCGCGAGCAGCGGCGTCTCAAGCGGATTGGCGACGATGTCGCAGACGAACAGCCGCGCGTGCAGCGCTTCCGCCGCCACGGGCGAGACGTCCGCGCCGTCCGATCCGGCCATGCCCAGCGTCGTACAGTGTAGCAAAAGGTTGGCGCCGCGCAGCGCCGCCGCGTTCGTCGCTTCCGCCCAGGGCAACGTGACCAGGTCCGGCGCCGCGTCGGAGCGCAGCTCGCGCACCAGCCGCTCGGCGCGTTCGGCATGTCGGTTGGCCACGGCGACGGTGGCCGCGCCCTCCTGCGCCAGCGCCAGGATCAGAGCCCGCGCCGCGCCGCCCGCACCGAGCACGATCACGCGCTTGCCGCCCGCGTCGAAGCCGCCGGCCTCGCGCAGGGCGCGGCGGAAGCCGGCCACGTCGGTGTTGAAACCGAGCAGCCGATCGCCCTCGCGCCGGATCGTGTTCACGGCGCCGGCGCGGCGGGCAAGGTGATCGACCTCGTCCAGCAGCGCGAGCACGGCCTCCTTGTGCGGCACGGTCACGTTGGCGCCGAGGTAGGGCTCGTGGCGCAGCAGAGCGATGCGGGCCGGCAGGTCCGCCGCCGGTGTCTGCCAGCGCTCGTAGCGGGCGGCGATGCCGAGCGCGTCGAGCGCGGCCTGCTGGAAGACGGGCGAGATCGAGTGGCCGACCGGGTCGCCGATCAGTCCGATCAGGGCGGGCTGCGGCATACGCCTACTGCCTCTGGTACTTCTGCACGTTGGCGTTGTGCTCGGCCAGTGTCGTCGCGAAGGCGTGGCTGCCGTCGCCCTTGGCCACGAAATAGAGAAACGTCGTTTGCGCGGGGTGGGCGACGGCGGCGATCGCGTCGCGTCCGGGGTTGCAGATCGGCCCGGCGGGCAGGCCGGCGTTGACGTAGGTGTTGTACGGCGACTGCACCTTCAAGTCGTCCTGGGTCAGCTCCTGCTTCCACCAGCCGAAGGAAGAAACGCTGTTCGCATCCTGGGTGAGCGCATACTGCACCGTCGGGTCGGCCTGCAGCGGCATGCCCGCCTTCAGCCGGTTGAGATAGACCGAGGCGATGATCGCCCGCTCGGACGGCACCTGCGCTTCGCGCTCCACGATCGAGGCGAGGGTGAGCGCCTGGTAGTCCGTCAGCCCTTCGGCCTTGATCGCGGCGCGCAGCTCGGGGTCGAAGCGGTCGCCGAGGGCGTTGAGCATCTCCTTGATGACGTCGGCGGGCGTTGCCTTGATCGGGAAGTAGTAGGTGTCGGGGAAGACGTAGCCTTCGAGGCCGATGCCCTGCGGCCGGTCGGCGAGCAGGTCGCCGAGGGCGGGCAGATCGGCGGGCGCCTGGCCGGCGTGGATCGCGTCGAGCAGCGGCTGCGCCTGGATCACACCCTTCTTCTGCAGCAGGTCGGCCACCTGCTCGATGCGCAGCCCCTCGGGGATCGTGACCAGGATCTGCGGCTGATAGAAGCCGGCCTTGATGCGATCGAGCACGGCCTGCGTGTCGGTGTCGGGCTGGAAGGTGTAGCTGCCGGCGGCGAGGTCGCTCTGGATGCCGTCGATCTCGGCGAGCATGCGGAACCAGGTGGCGCTGCGCACCACACCCGCCTTCTGCAACTTGTCGCCGATCGTGCGGGCGTTCTCACCCTTGTCGATCTTGATCGTGATCGTCTGGCCGCTGCCGGCGGCTGGGGTGCCGACGGCGACCGGCTGCGGGCTTGCCAGTGCCCAGCCGCCGACGTTTGCGATCGCTCGCCAGCCGACCAGCACGAACACGCCCGCCACGACAAAGCCGGCCACGACGATCAGGAACGCCTTCAAGCGCCGCCTCCTCGCCGCGCGTCGAGGTACGACTGCAAGATCACGGCCGCGGCCAGGTCGTCGACGTGCCTGCGGCCACGACGGACGGAGGCCGCCCGCGCCTCCGCCAGGCGGCTCTCGGCGATGAAGCTGCTCATGCGTTCGTCCCAGTACGCCAGCGGCAGACCGCTGGCCGCGGCAATGCGCCGCCCGAGGCCGCGCGCCCGCTTAGCCTGCCGCCCTTCCGTGCCGTCGATGTTGAGCGGCAGGCCGACAATGATCGTTTCCGCTGCTTCGGCGTGCGCGCGTGCGGCGATCTCCTCGGCCACACGGTCGAGGGCGCGGCCGCGCCGTTCAATAATAGCGAGCGGCACGGCTATGAGCCCGCCCTCGTCGCCGACGGCCAGCCCGATGCGCTCCTCACCCGCGTCCACGCCGAGCAGCCGGGGCATCGGCCCTCACCCCTCCCTCTCCCAATCCTGGGAGCGGGTGATCCGGCGTCGGGCGCTCCGGAGCCGGAACGGTTAATTCGAGACCCTCTCGCCCAGTCCTCAAGGATCGCCCTTCCCCCAGGATTGGGGGAAGGGGCCGGGGGATGAGGGCCGAAAGCTCACCGCGGCGCTGGCGTGGCCGCGGGGGTGGGCGCCGCGGTCGGCGATGGCGTGGGCGACGGCGTCGGCGTGCCGACCTTGACATCGATGCGGCCCGTGAAGCGCGGCAGCCAGGGCGCCCAGCCGGGCTGCACGCCGATCTTCGCCGG
Source organism: Dehalococcoidia bacterium (assembly GCA_035310145.1). Taxonomy (NCBI): domain Bacteria; kingdom Bacillati; phylum Chloroflexota; class Dehalococcoidia; species Dehalococcoidia bacterium. The sequence goes on along the minus strand of DATGEL010000080.1, from coordinate 41,784 downwards.
GGCGCTCTGGTCCACGCGCTCGACCACCGCCTGCTGTGCGTCATGGCGGCTCTTGCCGGCGAGCGCCTTGCGCAGCGCGGGCACACTGAAGGCGCGGGTGGCGCCCTCGCTGAGCTTCACCTGTACGGCGATGCGGTTGTTCGCCTTGTCGAACTGGCCCGCGCTCAGCACCGCGACCTGGAAGGTGTCGGGCACGAACTGCAGGTTCTTGTCCACGTTCGGCGCCACCGACTGCTCCAGCACCGAGCGCAGCAGGCTCTTGTCGGCGCTCAGCATGGAGATCTGCCCCGACGCTGTGATCTCCAGCAGATCCGTCGCCTCTCCGGCCTTGGCGCTGGCCTTCGACTCGAAGGCGCTGAGCGTGGCGCTGTCCTGGAAGAGCGCCTGGTCCTTGTTGCGGTCTTCCAGCGACTTACGGCCTTCACGCAGCAGCACCTGCTGGGCGAAGGCCGTGCCACGCTTGATGTCGTCGTCGCTGGCAGCCGCAACCTGCTTGTCGGAGCCGTCCGGCGCCTTGACCGTCGCCTGGCCGCTCACGGGAAAGTCGATCGTGCGGGTGATCGAGGCGCGTTGCAGATGGGCGAGGACTTCGCCGCCCGGCTTGTAGAGCGCGGGCGCGTCGGTCGCCAGCGTGAGTGAGAGTGTATTGGCGAAGGGCTGAAGCTGCGGGTAGACCTGCACCGTTGCCTGCGGCAGATAGAGCAGCACCGCCGCCGCCAGCAGCGCCACCGCGCCGGCGAACGCCGCCAGCCGCACGATCAGGCCGACGCCCGGCAGCGGCACGATCACGCCGCCGACGCGCACGCCGCCGCGGCCGTAGCGCTCGAAGTCCACCTTCTTGACGTTGCCGACCGTCGCCAGTCCAACCTCGCGCGCCCGCCCGCGCAGCGCCCCGGAGTGGGTGACGATCATCACGTCCTTGCCGGTCGTGTCGACGTGGCGGCGCAGGCGACGCATGCCGAGGGCGCGGGCCAGCTCCTCGTTGCCGCGCGGCGCGACCAGGGCGACGCGCGGCGAATCGGCCGCATCGAGCTTGCCGAAGATCGCCGTCAGCGAGTCCTCACGGCGGATCACGGCCGCGGCAAAGTCGCGGCCCCAGGGCAGCGGCCGCATCGCGCGGCGGCTGGGCCGTGCCGCGGCCGGCGCGGCGGCGGGTTCGGCCACTTGCAGGGCGCGCGACGGCGCCGGACGCGGCGGCTTCTGACCGGTGAACGGCGCAAGGATGCGGGCGATCAGCCCCGGCTTCGCCGGCGCCTCTACGCCTTGCTCAGCGCGCGGCAGGAGACGAGCCGGCCGGCGCACCGGCGCCGGCAGCGGCGGCTCCACGAATTCCGGCTGCTCTGCCTCCGGCGCGGCTGCGGCGGGCGGCGCGTCAAGCGAGAGCCGCGTTGTCTCGGCAACCGACTGGCTGCCCTCGGCATCGGCATGGGGCAGGACGCCGTTGCCCGCCGCGACGGCGGCCGGCGGCGGATCCGGCTGGGGCGCTTCAGCTCCGATGGTGTCGTCGGACTCACGTTCGTCAGGCGGCGGCGCGACGGAACGCGCAGACGCCCGGCGGCGAGACAGGCGCGGCGCGGGCGCGGCGTCGGGTGCAGCATCGCCGGCCAACACGGACCTCAGTGTGGAGGCCTCATCTTGATCGGGCGGATCCGGCGGATCGGGCGGCGGCGCGTCAACCAGCGCCGCGCCGTTGGCGCCGGCGACCGTGCGAATGTCCGGCTTCGGCGGCTCCGGTTGCGGCGGGCGCGGGCGCGAGCCGAGTGGCGAAGGGGCGTGGCTCTGCGAAGCGGTATCCTCAGCCAGAGAGGCGCTCCTTTATGAACTGCCGCGCCGCGGCCAGCGCCTGGTCGAGTGCGGCCGGGTTCGTGCCCCCGCCCTGGGCGAGTTGTGGCCGGCCGCCGCCGCGTACACCCGCGGTCGCCAGCCCCTGGTTCAAGATCTCGCGTGCATCCAGCGGCGGCGCCAGCTCCGGCGAGACCATCACCACGCACTGCACGCGCCCGTCGCCTGCCGAGCCCAGCACGATCGCGGCGCGGTGCAGCTTCTGGCGGATACCGTCGCCGATCTCGCGCATACCGTCTATACCGATTCCGTCAACTCGCGCCGCCACGACGCCCACATCGCCCACGCGCTCGGCGGCGCCCGCCAGCTCGTCGGCCGTCTGGCGGCCGCTCTGCCGCTGCGTTTCGGCCTGCTGCTTGCGGGCGCGGTCGAGATCGGCCATCAGCGACTCGAGGCGCGCCTCGATCCCCTCCGGCTGCGTGCCCAGCGTCTGCGCGATCCGCTCCAGCCGGTGGATCTGGTGCTCCACGTAGCGCTCGGCGTGGCTGCCGGTAAGCGCCTCGACACGGCGTATGCCGGCGCCGATGCTGGCGTCGCCCACCAGCAGCAACATGCCGATCTCGCCCGTCTCGTGCACGTGCGTGCCGCCGCACAGCTCGGCGCTGAAGCGGTGTGAGCCGTCGTTCATCTCCACGACGCGGACTTCGTCCCCATACTTGTCGCCGAAAAAGGCGAGCACGCCCTCGCCCAGCGCAGCCTCGCGGTTCATCACCCTGGTAGTTATCGGAATGTCCTGGCGGATCTTTTCGTTCACCAGCCGCTCGACGGCGAGGCGCTGCTCGGCCGTCGGCGCCTCGGGCTGCTGGTAGTCGAAGCGCAGCCGCTCCGGCGCCACCAGCGAGCCCATCTGGCGCACGTGGCTGCCCAGGACAGCACGCAGCGAGGCGTGCAGCAGGTGCGTGCCGGAATGGTTCAGCGTCGTGTTTTGCCGGCGCGCGGTGTCGACAATGGCCTCGGCGCGCTGTTCCAGCGCGATCGTGCCGTCGACCACCACGCCGCTGTGCAGGATCAGCCCCTCGTCGCGGCGGGTGTCCTCGACGCGCACGGTGCCGGACTCGGTGCGAATCTCGCCCGCGTCGCCCACCTGCCCGCCGCCCTCCGGGTAGAACGGCGTCTCGTGCAGCACGACCTGGACCTGCCGGCCGGCGTGCGCCCGCTCCAGCAGCTCGGAACCGGCGAGGATGCCCTCGATCGACGTCTCCGTGCGCAGCGTCTCGTAGCCGACGAAGCGGCCGCCGCGGCCGGCGCCGGCGAGCCGCACGCGTGCCTCGCTCACGACCTCGTCGCGGAACTTGCCCTCCGCCTGGCTGCGCTGCCGCTCGACCTCCAGCTCGTGCTCAAACCCTTCGCGGTCGATGCGCAGGCCGTGGCGGGCGGCGATCTCCTCCGTCAGCTCCAGGGGAATGCCGTACGTCCCGTAGAGGCGGAAGACCTCCTCGCCGGGCAGCGCGTCGCCCTTGCCGCTCAGGTCCGCGATCAGCGCCTCCAGCCGCTCGGTGCCGGCTTCGAGCGTGGCGCCGAAGCGACGCTCTTCTGCCAGCAGCGCGGCGCGGATGTTCTCCTGCTGCTGCCGCGCGATCGGGTAGACGTCGCCCAGCCGGTCGATCACCGCGTCGGCGATCGTGCCGAGAAACGGCCCTTCGTGGCCGAGCAGGCGGCCGCTGTACATCATGCGGCGAATCAGGCGGCGCACCACGTAGCCCTGCTTCTCGTTGGCGGGCAGCACGCCGTCGGCGATCAGGAAGGTCACGGCGCGGGTGTGGTCGGCGATGATGCGCATCAACCGCGTCGTGTCGTCGTCGCGGCCGTACTCGGCGCCGGTGACGCCGCCGATCGTGCTGAGGATCGGCTGGAAGACGTCGGTGTCGTAGGAAGATGGCACGGCGGCGAGCACGCGGGTGATCCGCTCCAGCCCGGCGCCGGTGTCGACGTTCTTCTTCGGCAGCGGCGTACGCTTGCCCGGCGCTTCTTGATAGAAGGCCATGAAGACGAGGTTCCAGATCTCGAGAAAGCGCGGGCAGTCGTGCTTGGGCTCGCAGTCGGGGCCGCAGCCCAGCTCCTCGCCGAAGTCGTAAAAGATCTCGGAGCAGGGGCCGCAGGGGCCGATATCGCCGGAGAGCCAGTAGTTGCCGTCGGCTTCGCTGTAGCGCAGCACGCGCTCCGGCCGCTGGCCCTGCTTCACCCAGAGGTCGAAGGCCTCGTCGTCGTCGGTGTAGACGGTGTTCCAGAGCCGCTCTTTGGGCAGGCCGAAGCCGCGCGTCACCAGCTCCCAGGCCCAGGGAATCGCATCCGACTTGAAGTAGTCGCCGATGCTGAAGTTGCCCAGCATCTCGAAGAAGGTGTTGTGGCTGATGTCGCCCACGGAGTCGATGTCCGTGGTGCGGAAGCAGCGCTGCGCGGTGGTCAGGCGCGGCGCCGGCGGCACGGCGCGGCCCATGAAGTACGGCTTGAACGGCACCATGCCGGCGCTGGTGAAGAGCAGCGTGGGGTCGTCGATCGGCACGAGGCCCGCCGACGCGACCCTGCGGTGCCCGCGATCTTCAAAGAAGCGCAGAAACTGGGCACGAACGTCGTCGCTGAGTCCGCTGGACACGGAAAGGCCTCGATGTATGCGGTTTCGCCCGGATTTACCATCACGAGCGAGCCGTCCGGATAGGTGGTAGCTGCAAGGTTTTCAGAGTATAGCATGTGCCGGTTGGCTTCCCGCGTGTCGGCGCGGCGAGGCGGTCACTATGTAAGCAATGCGGCTCCGATGTATCTTGACCGGCCACCTTCCGAGCCGGTAGAATGGAACCGTCAATTTTGGCGGCCGGATGCTGCTACTTCCGGCGCCGTTCGTAAGGTGATCCGTCCGCTTTGGACGCAGACAGTTGGTTGGGCGCGTGCCTGGTAGCCGGCGCCGCCCTCGCGCTCTTCCTCACGGCCGCGGCCCAGGCGGCCGGCCTCATCGCCCTGCGCAGCCGCACACGCCCGCCTGCCCCGCGCCAGCCGCGGCCGGAAGGCACCAGCCAGTTCGTGCTCGAGCGTGAACGGCTGACCGCCGCGCTGATCGTCGCGCGCACGGTTTGGCTCGTGATCGGCGTAGCGGCGGCGGTAGCGCTGGTGGTGCGGCGCACGGGCGTCTCGGCCGAGCCTGTTGTGGCCACGGGTGTGCTGGCGATCGCCGCCGCCTGCCTGATCGAGGGCGTGCCGCGCGTGCTGATCACCCGCAACCCCGAGCGCTGGCTGCCCGTGCTCAGTCCGCTGGTCAATGCCCTGCGCCTGCTGTTCTATCTGCCCGGTATGCTGGCCGATCTGCCCGGCCGCGCCCTGCTGAAGCTGCCGCCCTTGCGCCCGGCGCCGCAGCCGCAGGAGGGCGACGAGGAGCTGCTGCGCCTGGTGGAGCGCGAGGAGAGCGAAGGCGGCATCGAGGCCGAAGAGCGCGAGATGATCCGCGCCGTGATCGAGCTGGAGGACACGACGGCGCGCGAGATCATGGTGCCGCGCATCGACATCATCGGCGTGGGCGTGAGCGCCACGATCGCCGCCGTGGCCGCGCTGGTGGCCGAGAAGGGGCTGAGCCGCATTCCGCTGTACGACGGCACGATCGACAACATCATCGGCGTGATCTACGCCAAAGACCTGCTGGCGCACCTCTCGCGCGGGGGCGGCGAGGTGCCCCTGCGCACGCTGGCGCGCGAGGCGGTGTTCGTGCCCGAATCGAAGCCGGTGGACGAGCTGCTGAAGGAGCTGCGGGCGCGCAAGATCCACATCGCCATCGTGGTGGACGAGTACGGCGGCACGGCGGGGCTGCTGACGATCGAAGACCTGGTGGAGGAGATCATCGGCGAGATCGAGGACGAGTACGACCACGGCGAGCCGAGCTGGGTGCGCGCCGGCGACGACGACGCGGTGGTGGACGCGAGCGCCAACGTCTACGTGCTGAAAGAGCTGTTCGACGTGGAGGTCGCGGAGGGCGACTTCGACACCGTGGGCGGCCTGATCATCAACCGGCTGGGCAAGATCCCGGCGCCGAACGACACGGTGGACGTGGACGGCCTGCGCCTGCGCGTGCTCTCCGTCACCGGCCGGCGCATCCGCAAAGTGCGCGTCACCCGCCTGCAGCCCACGCCGGTGTCGCCCCGGGCGAGCTGACGGCGCGCAGGTAGGTGAGCCCGGTGGGGTCCGCCTGCTCGCCGGCGGCGAACTGGCGCTCGTCGGTGAGGCTGCCGATGGTGCTCAGCACCGCGCCGACGACGTCGTACTGCCGGCTCAGCACGTTCGTGCCCGTGCTGATGACTTCCGCGATCGCGGAGCCGAGGCCGTCCGTGAGGTAGTCGTTGGGCCGCCCGCCCACCGTGGCCGCGGTCGGGCGGTTCTCGGCGTCCCTCCGGCATTGATTTGGCCGGCGCGACTTTTCAAGAACGCTCAGAGATCGGACGCGAGCCACCAGAGGAACAGCCAACACCCGGCTATGCAGACACACCAGCAAGCCGCAATCGTCACCAGGACTCGCTGGTGTCGCCAGAGTCTGCCTTCTCTGTACCGGGACAGCGCATAGCAAGCCGCTGCACCTGCTGGGCCTAACGCGGCCACAATCAGAGCAATCAATACGGTAAGTTTCCAGAACAGCACGAGCAAAACTTGCTGCATGATCAGGGCGACTGCGCAATGGGCATCCCGCAGTACGGGTCAGGGGCACACATCGGCGTCACCCTTCCAGGCGCGAATGTCGGAGTCGGCGCATAACCAGGCGCTATGACCGACGGGCTCCCTCCAAGCGGTATTGGCCCGAGTGGGCCTGGAATGAGTATAGGAGTGCCAGGAGGGAAGAGAGCGCCGAGGTCTGGCGGGCTAATTCCGATCGAGATCAGCGTGTAGTACGCTACGGTATTGCTGTTGGCGTTGAGCACGTCGTACGGTACATTTGCGGCACGAAGTTCACGATAGTACGCATTGATGGCGTCTAGCTGCGCATCGCAGGATCCTCCGTCGTCTGGCCCTAGAGCCTGCCATTCGCTCACGGGCGACGTAAGGCGGCCGCCGCATTGCCCGTAGACATTGCCAGGATTTCCAGCGATCACGCCTGAGGGCCCGTTATCGGCGTAACCTTCACAATATGTTGTCGTCTTCGTGGTCGGGTCATACAGCCGGACCGCCAGGTGTGAGACTTCTGCCGTAGGTTCGTAGGCGACGCCTCTCAACGGCCTATGGCCAAGGGATACCTGGCACAGGCCGGACGGATCCACCGCGCCGACCGGGTCGTCGCCGGCGTAGACATACGGTTGGACGTGCGCTGGGTCAAACACGCATCCGGGACTGGGGTCGCGGCTCAAGAACCGCCCGGTGGCGGGGTCGTAGAAGCGGGCGCGGAGATATTGCAGCCCGTCCGGGTCGGTCTCTTGCCCGGCGAACTGCGGCTCGCTGCCCAGGCTGCTGCTCTGGCTGGTCACCGCGCCGAAGACGTCGTAGGCGTAGCTCTGCTGCAAGGTGCCGGCACTGTCCACCACGGCCAGCGTCGAGCCCAGGCCGTCCGTCAGGTAGTAATAGGTCTGGTTGCCGATGACGCGGCTGATGAGGCCGAGGCCGTAGACGTACTGGCTGCCGTCGTCCAGCAGCACCGGCAGGGTGTTGCCAACATCCCAGACGAAGCTCTTGGTGTTGCCGCCCGCCGTGCGGCTCTGGCGCAGCCCGTCGCCGTTATAGGTGTTCGTCTCGCCCTGCCCGGCCACCGTCGCCGCCGTCAGCCGGTTCTCCGCGTCCCAGCTGAAGCTGTCGGCGCCGCGCGCCGTCTGGTTGCCGTTTGGGTCGTAGGCGTAGCTGATGGCGCCCTGGCCCGGCGGCGTGACGCTCAGCAGTTGGTCCGCGTGGTCGTAGGCGTAGCTTGTGGTGCCCGCGGCGGTCGTCAGGCTCAGGCGGTTGCCCACGGCGTCGTAGCTGTAGCTCGTCGTGCCGCCGCCGTTGGGATACGCCGCGCTGGTGAGACGGTTCAGCGGGTCCAGCGTGTAGGATTCGGTGCCCGTCGAGGCGGCCGGCAAGTAGCTGCCCGTGAGCGTTTTGTTCGTGCGGTTGCCGGCGGCGTCGAGAGTATAGTTCGCCGCGGTCAGACAGGTCGAGTTACGGTACCAGCAGATGCCGGTCACGCGGTTGGCGTTGTCGTAGGCGAGCGTGCTGGCGATGCCCGTGCTCGAAGGCAGCACCACGCCCAGCGAGCGCCCGGCGTTGTCCCAGTAGTAGCTGAAGACGGCGCCGGTCCAGTCGGTCACCGTGCTCAGCCGGTCGAACTGGTCGTAGGTGTAACTGACGGGGCGCTGGCTGCCGCTGTAGTAGATCGTCGTGCGGTTGTTGTCGGCATCGTAGGCGTCCTGCACGGTGCGGTTGCCGGGGAAGGTGACGCTGGTCAGGCGGCTCAGCGCGTCGTACTGGTAGCTCGTGGTGCCCGTGCTGTCCGCCATCGACGTCCGGTTGCCGAGCGCGTCGTACCCGTAGGCGACGTTCGCCGCGCCGCTGGCGTACTGCACACTCGTCAGCAGGTTGCGGGCATCGTAGCCGTAGCTCGTGGTCAGGCCGCGGCCATCCCGCCGCGTCGCCGTGCGGCCAACCGTGTCGTAGCTGAAGGTCAGCAGCGTGCGGGCGAGCGGGTCCGTCACCGTGAGCGCCTGGCCGTCGGCGTTGAACGTGTAGCTCGTCGTGGAGCCGTTGGCGTCCTGCACACTCGTGCGGTTGCCGCCGGCGTCGTAGCCGTAGGTCGTCACGCCGCCGCGGGCGTCGGTCACCGTGTGCAACAGGCCGCGGCCCTCGTAGGCGTAGCTGGTGGTGTGGCCGTCCGGGTCCTGCACGCTTGCCGTCTGGCCCGCCGCGTTCAGCGTGGTGGTCGTCGTGTCGCCCAGCGCGTCGATCACCTTGTCGGTCTCGCCGCTGCCGAGCGTGTAGCTGTAGGAGGTGGTGTGGTTGAGCGGGTCGGTGACACTGGTGACGCGCCCGACGGCGTCGTAGCCCGTGCTCGTGACCAGATTCCAGGGGTCGGTCACCGTCGTGCGGTCGTGATAGCTATTGGTGTAGCCGAACTGGGTGGTGAAGCCGCGGGCCGTGGTCACGGCGGTGACCTGCCCCAGGCTGTTGACGGTATAGCTGGTGGTGTTGCCGCCCGCGTTCCTTGTGCTGGTTAGGTTGCCGTAGGCGTTGAACGTGTTGGTCGTCACGCCGTGCTTCGGGTCGGTGACCGTCAACACGTCGTTGAAGCTGTCGTAGGTGGAGGTCGTGATGTAATCGAGCGCGTCCTCGCTCGTCAGCCGGTTGCCTCTCGTGTCATACGTGTAGGCGCCGGTCACGCTCTGCGTGTTGGCGCTGCTCATCGCGTTGTTGTCGCTGTCGTACGTCCAGCTCGCCCGCACCCCCGCCGGGCTGACCACGTCCGTGGTGCACAGCGCCGCGTTGAAATAGTAGGTCCAGCTCTGGCCGCGCTGGTCCACCACCTGCGTGATGCCCGCGTTTGGCGTCTGGTAATGGTAGGTGATCGTGCCGCCGGCCCCGTCCTGTTGCGTGGCCACGCGGGCGCTGCCGTCGTAGCTGTTGGTCAGCACGACGTGGCCCAGCGGGTCGGTGATCTGTGCGAGCCAGTCGCCGTTCGCCGGGGTGGTGTAGGTGTAGTGCGTGACGCCGCCCAGCACGTTGGTCACGCTGGTGAGGTCGTCGCCTCCCGCGCTGGTGGCCGTGTAGCCGAAGCTCACCGTGCGCCCGGCATTGTCCGAGACAGTCTGGATCAGCGGCGAGCCCGGCTGGTAGCTGAGGCTGAGCGAACGGCCGTTGGCATCGGCAATCGTCGTCAGCCGCCCCTGCCCATCATAGCTGAGCGCGGTGGTGTTGCCGTTACGGTCCTTGACCGCGGTCAGCGGCCAGGGCGGCGCCGCGCCGCTGACCACGCCGCCGCCGGCGCCGACGTTGCTGAAGACATACTGCATTTGGTCGGCGGTGGTGAGCACCAGCACCCCCGCCCCGCCGCTCACCAGGCTCGCGCCCACCCCTTTGGGCGGCGTGTAGGGGCCGCTGCCGCTGAAGCTGTAGGCGCCGCCGCCCGGCGTGCGTACGATCGCCCCGCCGGCGTTCAGCAGCATCAGGCTCGCCTGCCAGTTGTGGGTCCAGCGGTTGCCCAGCGGCGCCGGCAGCGTACCCGTGGCCATCGGCGCGATCAGCGCCTGGCTGTGGTAGGCGCGGCTGAAGCCCAGCGGACCGCTCAGCCCGGCGAGGCTGAGATCGGCCGCGGCGTCGCCAAACGCGCCGGTGACCGTATCCACACCGGCGCCGGCGAAGGCCGAGGTCACCTTGGGGAAGCGCGCCTCGGCCGCGAGCCCCACGCGCGGGATCGCATGCGCGCTGGGCACATCGGTGCGCTCGAGATAGGCGATCTGCGCGCCGCTGGAGAGGGCGATCTGCACGGAGCCGGGCGAGGCCGCCGTCGAAGGGATGCCGAAGACCGCCTCCAGCCACGTGCCGTAGCTGCCGTAGTTCATGCCGTAGTCGGCATACGCTTGCGTCGCGCTCCCTCCTACCACCCAGTTCACGAACAGCGCCGCCGCGGCCGAGGGGAATGTGTAGCCGATGTGGAACAGGGCGCACGAGCCGCCGCCGCTGCACGTGCTGGGGAAGGTGATCGTCATCGGCGTGGTTTGCGTCAGCGTCCAGGTGTTGGGATCCTGCTGGGTGGGCGCCGTGCTGGTCCAGGCGACGACCGGCGTGGTCCAGCTCGTGGGCGGACTGCCGCCGAAGTCGCCGTTGGGCACACTCTGCTGCGCGGCCAGGCTTGCCGAGGCCGGAGGCTGCGGCGCCGTCGTAAACTTCCACCAGGTGTTGTTGTAGCCGGAGCAACTGCTGCCGGTGCAGGCGTTGACGTTCCAGTAGTAGTCTTGGCCGTAGAGCAGCCCCTCGCCGGGCGGAATGGCGACGCTGAGCGCCGTGCCGGCGGCGAGGTCCGCCAGCAGGTGGCCGTTCGGGTCGCCGTACGGATCCCAGACGCTCACGGTGTAGGTCGTGCTGCCGTAGATCGCGCCGGCGGGCTGGTTCCAGGAGAGGAGTGGATAGCCGCTCGGATTGACGTTCGTGCTGTTGTTCGCGGGGGAGAGTTGCAGCGCCTGTCCAGGGGCAGACGAGGTGGCGAACCAGGACCAGGGGCCGTAGCCGGAGCAGAGCGCCCCGTTGCAGGCGGTCACGTTCCAGTCGTAGGTGTGGCCCAGCGCCAGGTTCTCGCCCGGCGGCACGGCGATGCTGGTCGCCGTCGTGGGCTGCAGGGCGGCGAGCGGGGCGCCGGTGGCGGCGTCGATCAAGCCAACGGCGTAGGTCGTGCTGCCGCTGGTGCTGCCGCCGGGGGCGGTCCAGGCGAGCGTGGGGGTGGTGCCGGTCGCCGTGGCGCCCACGGCGGGCGTGGTCAGCGGCGGGAAGCCGGGCGCCCCCGGCGGTGTCTGCGTCCAGATGCCCCAGACGCGGGCCCAGGCGCTGCAGTTGCCGCCATTGCAGGCCTGCAGGGTCCAGTAGTATTCCCGTCCGTACTGCAGCCCCTCGGTGCTGGCGAAGCCGTAGCTGAGGGCGGTCGTGCTCTGGATCGCCAGCCACTGCCCGGTGACGGCGTCGACCAGCAGCACGCTGTAGACGGTGCTGCCGGCCACGGCGCCGCTGGGCTGCTGCCAGGACATGGTGGCGGTGAGGCTGTTGCCCTGCGAGCCCTCGGCGGGCGAGACCATAGTCGGCACGCCCGGCGCCCCGCTTTGCCCCACGGCGGGCAAAGCCGCCAGCGCGGCGGCAAGGCCCAGCGCGAGGCCCAGCGCCGCGACGATCTGGAGCAGGAACCTGGCCGGGCGGCCGGGCAGGGACGGCATGCAACACCTCGCGGCGGGCGGCGTTACGGGCCCGTGCGGTCTGGCAGCGAGTGGGGGCGCGCGTTCCTGGCGGGCACGTGCTCGCGGGGCGCCGGCGTAAGGTCATGCGGAGGTAGATGGTAGGGCAAGACCTGCGGCGGCACGGTGGGGGCGCGGTGCGCGGTGCTGGGCGCCGGCGGGCTCTACTGGGCGGACGAGACGGCCACCGCGGCGCCGAAGGGCAGGGCCGTGCTCGCGGCGAGGATCAACACCAGGCGCCGACGCGAACGGCCCACGGCAAAGTTCCGCAGCGGTTTTGGCTCGGGCCAGTGCCGGGAACGCTACCCCTCCCGCGCGTTTCCTGTCAAGCGGTATCCGGTTCCGCGTTAGTACGCAAACGGGAACGGTATGGGAACGGAGGACTGTCCGGCTCTCGCCAACTCTTCCCCACGACCTGCGCCCCGCGCCCTCAACCCGCCGCCCGCCCGTGCTACAATCGGCTGGCCGCTGCGCGAGCGGCGCGCTTCATGCTGTCCATGGATCTCGCACCTACCCGGAGGACGCGGGGGTGACGATGCGCGGCCGCCATCTGCTGACCGTGGGCGATCTGGACGTACGCGACCTGCTGCGCATCCTCGACGTGGCGACGGAGTTCAAGCGCGCCCGTCCCGGCCGGCTGCTGGACGGCCGCCAGCTCGCGCTCCTCTTCGAGAAGCCCTCCACGCGTACCAAGGCCGGCTTCGAGGTCGGCATGAAGCGGCTCGGCGGCGACGTCACCTACTTCTCCGGCGCCGAGGTCGGCCTCGGCGTGCGCGAGCCGGTCAAAGACGTGGCCCGCGTGCTCAGCCGCATGTACGACATCATCGCCGCCCGCACGATGGCGCAGGCCACGGTCGAAGAGCTGGCGCAGTACGCCACCGTGCCCGTGATCAACGCCCTCTCCGACACCGAGCATCCCTGCCAGGCGCTGGCCGACCTGATGACGATCCGCGAGCACACCGGCGAGCTGAAAGGCGTGCAGCTCGCCTACATCGGCGACGGCAACAACGTCGCCGCCTCGCTGGTGCAGGCCTGCGCCATGGCCGGGCTGAATGTCGCCCTCGCCTGCCCGGAGGGCTACGAGGTGCCGGCCGAGCCACTGGCCCGCGCCGAAGTCTTCGCCGCCGCCTCCGGCGGCACGATCCGCCAGGTCGCAGAGCCCGCCGAGGCGGTGCGCGAGGCACAGATCATCTACACCGATGTCTGGATCAGCATGGGCCAGGAGCGCGAGACGGCCATTCGCCGGGAGGTCTTCGCGCCGTACACTGTGGATATGGAGCTGGTCTCCCGCGCCCCCGCCGGCGTGCTGATCATGCACGACCTGCCCGCGCACCGCGGCGAGGAGATCAGCGACGACGTGATGGAGTCGCCCGGCTCGATCGTCTTCGATCAGGCGGAGAACCGGCTGCACTCCGAGCAGGCCCTGCTCGCGCTGATGCTGGGCGGCGTGCGCGACGAGGCGTTCATGCGCTAGGCCGGCTTGGCCGGGCCAGCAAGACAGCGAACGATGCCGCAGGCTCCGCAGTCGATTCAGACCTTCATCGACACGTTGCGCCGGATCGACGCGCTCAACGTGCTCGACATCCTGCTGATCGCGATCGTGATCTACGCCGCGCTCGTCTGGCTCAAGGGCGCCTCCGGTATGTCCATGGTCAAGGGCGCCGCCGTGATCGTCGCCGGCGGCGTGGCGCTCACCAGCCTGTTCGGCAGCCAGTTGCACGCGGTGGACTGGGTGCTGCGCAACTCCCTGCCGGCGCTGCTCGTCGCCGTGCCGATCGTCTTCCAGCCGGAGATTCGCCGGGCGTTGGAGCGCCTCGGTCGCTCGCGCGTCGCCGCCCGCCGCCACCGCCGCGCCTCCGCGCCCGTGCTGACGACACTTTCCGAGGCGGCGATCGAGATGTCGGCGCGCCGCCTCGGCGCCCTGATCGTGATCGAGCGCGAGACGGGGTTGGACGACTTCTTGCGCTCCGGCGCCACGGTGGACGCCGTGCCGACCAAGGACCTGCTGATCAACATCTTCTGGCGCAACTCGCCGCTGCACGACGGCGCGGTGATCGTGCGCGACAACCGCATCGCCGCCGCGCGCTGCATCCTGCCGCCGTCCGAAGCGGTGATGCCGGGGCACCTGGGCACGCGCCACCGCGCGGCGCTGGGCATCAGCGAGCAGACGGACGCGGTGGTGATCGTCGTCTCCGAGGAGACGGGCGCGATCTCCGTCGCCTTCAACGGCCAGTTGCTGCCGGGGCTCGGCGCCGACCGGCTGCGCAGCGTCTTGCAGCAGCACGCCGGCCAAACGGAGGGCGCGACGCTGCGGCTGATCCGGCCGGGCGAGACGGTGGAAGACCTGCAACGGGGTGGCAGCGGCGGTGGCGTGGGCTGAGCGGATCTGGCACTGGTTTCGGCAGGACGGGAGACGCGCGGGCCGCACGCTGCTGGTCAACTCGCCGCTGATGCTGCTCTCGCTGGCGCTGGCGACGGTGCTCTGGGTCTACGTCACCAACGAGGAGAACCCCACAACGCGGCGCCCCTTCCCGTCCTTGCAGCTCGCCACCGACCAGGGACAGCTGCACAACGCGCCCAAGGGCTTCATCCCGACGAGCATCAGCCCCAACCAGATCAATTTGACGCTGATCGGCGCCAACTCCGACGTGCAGGCGGTGCAGACGAACAACATCGACCTGTTCGCCGACATGGCCGGCGTTTCCCAGCCCACGCGCACCGACGGCACCAGCGAGACATTTCTCGTGCCCGTGCACGCCAACGTGAAACGCCGAGGCGTGCGCGCCGAAGTCGATCCGCAGACCGTCTTCGTCACGCTGCAGCCGGAAGCGCAGCAAACGGTGCCGATCCGCATCAACCAGGTCGATTCATTACCCGTCGGCTTCGAGCTGGCCTCGGCGCCCACCTCCGACCCCGCGCAGGCGCAGGTCGTCGGCCTCAAGCAGAACGTGGACGCAGTGGACAGTGTGTACGCCGATCTGCATCTGACCGGCCTCTCGGTCTCCACCACGGTCACCGTGCCGCTGATCGCGCGCAGCAGCGACGGCCGCACGGTCAGCGGGCCGACCGTGCAGCCGGCAACCGCGACGATCCACGTCGCCATCCGGCGCGCGGTCTTCTCGCAGGAGGCGTACGTCGGCGTGCAGACGCACGGCAAGCCCGCGCCCGGCTACCAGGTCGTGGGCGTCGCCTCCGATCCGCCGAGTGTGACGATCCAGGGCACGCTCGACGTGCTCAACAGCGTCACGACGATCGCGACCGACACGCTCGAGGTGGAGGGCGCCACGGGCGACGTGAAGCGCGTCGTCGCGCTGAAACCGCCCGCCGGCGTGACGGTCGTGGACGCGACGACGGTGACGGCCACCGTTTCCGTCCAGCCGATCCGCGGTTCGAGCTCGGTGCTGGTGGCGCCGAGGTTCGTCAATGCCGCGCCCGGCACGCAGGTGCAGACGCAGAACACGACGGTGACGGTGGCCTTCTCTGGGCCGTTGCCGCAGATCCTCGCCTTGAAGCCGGACGACATCGCCAGGCAGATCACTGCGACGGTGGATCTGAGCGGCCTCTCGCCCGGAAGCTACAGCCTGGAGCCGAAGGTCGCGCTGCCGGTCGGGCTGGAGAAGGACGGCGTGACGCCGGCCAAAGTCGAGGTCACGATCCTGGCGCTTTCGCCGCCGCCCGCGGCCACGCCGGCACGCTGACGTCGATCGCGCCCGGCGGCGAAACCATTCCCGTTGCACGCTCGGGCCGGCGGCCGGCATGCTGGGCAGGATGGCCTCGATCCGCAGCACCGCGCAACCGCTTGCCGAAACCGCACGGCGGGACGGCGCCCTGCGCGCCCTGGCGTTGCCCACCTATCCACGCTTCTTCGTCAGCGGCTTCTTCTGGAACACGGCGCGCTGGCTGAGCCTGTTCACCGGCAGTTATCTCGTCTATCACCAGAGCGGCTCGACGCTGCTGGTGCAGCTCGTCGGCGCCGCCTACTTCGCACCACTGTTCGTGGGTGGGTTGGCCGGCGGTGTGGTGGCCGATCGCTTCGACCGCCTGCGCGTGCTGCGCCTGCAGTTCTGGCTGCTGGTCGCGGTCGCTTTGGTCATCGGTGTCGTGGTCGTGGCCGGGCGCTCGCAGCCCTGGCAGATCTACCTGGCGATGGTGTTGATGGGCCTGGGCGGCGTCGCCGACCTCACCTGCCGCCGCGCCCTGATCGGCGATCTCACCGGCGCCGAACTGCTCGGCAACGCCTTCGCTCTCGAAGCGATCAACCAGACCAGCGGCACGTTGATCGGCAACTTGCTCGGCGGCGCGATCATCAACGTGGCCGGCAGCGGCGTGGCCTTCTGTGCCAGCGGCCTCTGCTGCGCGCTCGCGGCGGTTTGCCTGATCGGCGTGCGCGTGCCGGCGCGCGCCCGCGTCGCGCCGGCGCGGGCGGCGCTGCGGGCGCAACTGGCGGAGGGCTTGCGTTACACCGCGCGCCACCGCGCTCTGCTCGGTCTGCTCTCCATCTCCGTGGTGATGAACGTCTTCTACTTCACCTACCTGCCGCTGGTGCCCGTTTTCGCGAAGGGACTCGGGGTCAACGCCTTCTGGACGGGCGTGCTGGGCAGCGCCGCGGGCGGCGGCTCGCTGCTGGGCGCCTGCCTGATCGCGGCGGCAGACCGGCGCGCCTGGCGCGTGCGGCTCTACGCCGGCGGTGTCGGCATCGCTTTGTCGGCGTTGATCGTTTTCGCCCTGGCCACGATGTATCCAATGGCGTTCGGGGCGCTGATCGTGGCCGGTGTCGGGATGTCGGGGTTCTCGACGATGCAGGCGACGCTGGTGCTCTCCGTCTCCGAGGAGCACGTGCGCGGCCGCGTGATGGGTGTGCTCAGCATGGCGATCGGCACGCTGCCGCTGGCGATGTTCGCCCTGGGCGCGATCGCCGAAGCGAGCGGTCCGGTCGCGGCCGTCACCGGCAGCGGGCTGCTCGGACTCGCGGCGCTGGCGGCGTGCTGGGCCGCGGGCGGCGAGATGCGCGCGATCGAGTGAGCCGCGTCTCCGGCCCCAGGCGCGCCCGTGGTAGAGTGCAGGCCATGAACGAGCTGCCTGCTGCCGACCGCGCCTCCCTGCCTTCGCTGCTCGCCGCCGCCCGGGCCGCCTACGGCCAGGCCCGCGCCGTCGCGCTGCGCCCGAGCGTCGAGCGCACGGCCCGCGCCTGCGCCGCCCTGCGTGGCTATGCGCTCGATCCGGGCGTTGAGCCGCCTACTCTCTCCGCCGAGGGATCGGGGGAGGGCCGGGGAGAGGAAGGCGGGCGATGACCACGACCTCGAGCCTGCTCTCGCACAGCGCCACCCAGCTCAGCCGCCTGGTGCACGAGGGCGCCGTCTCGCCCGGCGAGATCGCCGCGGCGGCGCTCGAACGGATCGACGCGTTTGACGGCCGCCTGAAAGCGTGGGTGGCGATCGACCGCGTGGCCGTGGAGGCCGAGGCCGCCCTGCTCGACCGTGAGGCGCGGGCCGGCGCCTTCCGCGGCCCCCTGCACGGTGTGCCGGTCGGCGTGAAGGACATCTACGACGTGTCCGGCCTGCCCACGCGCGCCAACGCCGCCTTTCTCGCGGACGCGCCACCCGCGGCGCGCGATGCGGCCTCGGTGGCGGCGCTGCGCAAGGCCGGGGCGCTGATCCTGGGCAAGACCGCGACCACGACCTTCGCCATGGGCGATCCGGCCGAGACGGTGAATCCCTGGAACCCGGCACATACGCCGGCCGGCTCCAGCAGCGGCTCGGCGGCTGCCGTGGCCGCGGCGATGGCGCCAGCCGCGCTGGGCACGCAAACGGCCGGCTCAGTGCTGCGGCCGGCCTCGTTCTGCGGTGTCGTCGGCTTCAAGCCGAGCTTCGGCCGCATCAGCCGCAAGGGCGTGATCCCCTTCGCCTGGTCGCTCGATACGCTGGGGCCGCTGACCCGCACCGTGGCCGACGCGGCGCTGCTGCTCGACGTGATGACGCGTCCCGAGTGGGTGGCCGAGCCGGAGGGCGGCAGGCCGGACACCGCGCCGCAGCTTGGCGTCGTGCCGCGCCTTTTCCCCAACCGCCTGCACGCTGAGATGGAGTCGATGCTGGCCGCGGCGGCGCGGCGCCTGGCGAGCGCCGGGGCGCGGGTGGAGGAGGCGGCGCTGCCGGCGGAGTTTGAACTGACGCTGGAGGCGCACCACGTGATCATGGCCGCCGAGGCCGCCGCCTTTCACAGCCGCACCTACGGCGAACACCTGCCCGAGTATCCGCCGCGCCTGCGCGCCCTGGTGGAGACGGGGCTGCTGCTGCCCGCCACGGCCTATCTGGAGGCGCAGCGCGTGCGCGCCGACCTGCTGCAGCGCACGCTGCCGCTGCTTCAGCGCTTCGATGCCCTGCTCGTGCCCGCGGCGGCCGGCCCGGCGCCTGAAGGGCTCGACTTCACCGGCGACCCGTCGTTCAACGCGCCCTGGACGATGTTCGGCCCGCCGGCGATCGCGCTGCCCGGCGGCCGCGACGCCCAGGGCCTGCCGCTGGGCCTGCAGCTCGTCGGCCGGCCGCGGGCGGATGAGGCGCTGCTGCGCGTGGCCGCCTGGTGCGAGAGTGTGCTCGGCGCCGCCGTGCCCGCGCCGCTGCCGGCGTAGCGAGCGTCAGCGCATCGCCGGCTCGCCGCCGCGTGCTGGGAAGAGCAGCATCGCGTCGCCGAAGGAGTAGAAGCGGTAGCGCCGGCGCACGGCCTCGGCGTAGGCGGCCAGCACCCGTTCGCGCCCCGCGAAGGCGGAGACGAGCATCAGCAGCGTCGAACGCGGCAGGTGGAAGTTAGTGATCAGCGCGTCGATCGCTCTGAACCGGTAGCCCGGCAGGATCAGCAGCCGTGTCCAGCCGCGGGCGCCGCGCAGGGCGCCGTCGGGCGTGTCGGCCGCCACCTGCTCCAATGTGCGCACCACGGTCGTGCCCACCGCCACGATGCGCCCGCCGGACGCCCGTGCCGCGTTCAGCGCCGCCGCCGTTTCTTCCGCGATCGTGAACCACTCCTCGTGCATCGGGTGCCTGGCCGGATCGTCGACCGAGACGGGCCGGAAGGTGCCCGGCCCGACGTGCAGCGTGAGGAAGTGCACGCCGACGCCGCGCCCGCGAAGCTGGTCGAGCAACGCCGGCGTGAAGTGCAGGCCGGCCGTGGGCGCGGCGGCGCTGCCGGGCGCGCGGGCGTAGACGGTCTGGTAGCGCTCCGGGTCGGCCGGCAGCTCGTGGATGTAGTGGGGCAGCGGCAGGGCGCCGTGCGCGGTCGGATCCGTGCCCGGCGGAAAGCGCAGCACGGCGAAGCCCTCGCCGCGCGCCTCGTCTACCGTGCCGCGCAGGCCGTCGAAGTCAACCTCGCGCCCCGGCCGCAAGCGTCGACCTGGCCGCACCAGCGCCTCCCAGCGCCCGTCGCCGAGATCGCGCAGCAGCAACGCTTCCACGCCGCCGCGGCCGGGCAGCAGGCGCCCGCGCAGCCGCGCCATGATCACGCGCGTGTCGTTGAGCACCAGCGCATCGCCGGGGCGCAGATAGCCGGGCAGGTCGCGGAAGACGCGGTGCTCGGCCTCGCCCTCGGCGGGCAGCACCAGCAGCCGCGAGGCGTCGCGCGGCTCGGCGGCGGTCTGGGCGATCAGCTCGGGCGGCAGCTCGTAGTCGAAGTCGGCGGTTCGCACAGCTCGAGCGTGCGGAAGGCGCGAAATTGACGCAATACGCGGGCCGTTGCTACGATCCGCCAGTGTGTGGGGCTTCGCGCCCACGTTGTAGTACGCCCATTTGCAGGCACCGGCCCTGTTGTCTGCGCTCGCCGCGGCGCCGCGCCCGGCCTGAAGGAGCCTTCACCGTCATGGCTACGACCGAACTCGCCGCGCAGCCGCGCACTGTGCTCGGCAAGAAAGTCAGCCGGTTGCGCCGCGCAGGGCTCGTGCCCTGCAACGTCTACGGCCGCGGCCAGCAGTCCACGCCGGTGCAGGCCGGCGAACGCGAGCTGAGGCATGTGGTGCACGCCGCCGGCCACACAGGGCTGGTCGCGATCACGGTGGACGGCGAGAGCGCGCCGCGCACGGCCGTGGTGCGCGAGATCCAGCGCTTCGCGCTGACGGGCCAGCTGAAGCACGTCGCCTTCCAGCAGGTCTCGATGACGGAGAAGATGTCCGTCGCCGTGCCGGTTGTCCTCAGCGGCAGCGCCCCGGTCGCCGATCTCGACGGCCTCGTGGTGCAGGCGCTGGATCGGGTTGATGTCGAGTGCCTGCCGGGCGATATCCCGCAGCACATCGCCGCCGACATCTCGGGCATGACCGGCTTCGACTCGCAGATCCACGTCCGCGACCTGCCCGTGCCTGCCAACGTCACGCTGCTGGCCGACCCCGACTTGCTCGTTGCCAGCGTCACGCGCCAGGCGGCCGCGGAAGAGGAAGTCGAGGAGGCCGCCGCCGAGGCGCCGCCGGCCGAGGCGGAGGCGCCCGCCGCGGAGGCGGCGCCTTCCGAGTCGTAGCTTCGATGGTGTGCGCGAAGCAGCGCCGGCAGCCGGCCGTCGTATACTCTTCGAGATGAGCACCCAGGCCGACCGTCCCCGCCGCCTGCTGTTCTTCGCCTCAGACGGGATGCGCCACGACCTGATGGCGCGTTACGTTGCCGCGGGCGCCATGCCGGTGTTTCAGCGGCTGCTGGCGCGCGGCGTCAGCGGCGCCGGCGGCTGCCTGCCGGCGCTGCCCACCAACACGGGCGCCGGCTGGGCCACGCTGCAGACGGGCGCCTGGTCCGGCACCAGCGGCGCAATCAACAACGTCTTCCACGCCACCGACACGCCGATCACCGAGGCGTCCTCCGGCTTCGATGCCCGGCTGTTGCAGGCGGAGACGCTGGCCCAGGCGGCGGAGCGGCAGGGCCTGAGCGTCGCCTGCGTCGAGTGGCCGGGCACTTTGCCCGCGACCTGTGCCGGCCCGGTGATCGACTTCCGCACCTTCTATTCCGCCCGCGGCGCCCTGCTGCGGCACGACCCGCCGGGCTACCGCTCGGAGATCGCGGCGCGGCTAGGACTGGCGGACCTGCGCAGCGACTTCCCGCCCGCCACGGGCTGGCGGAACGCGCCGCCGAGCACGCTGCCGCCGCGCGAGGCCGAGCTCACCATCGCCAGCACGCGGCCCGCGGAGAATCCGGACCGCGTCTACCATGCCTATGTCTACGCGACGAGCGCCACCGGCTACGACCGCGTGCTGATCGCCGAACGGCGCGACGGCATGAGCGAAGTCGCCACGCTGCGGCCGGGCGAGTGGGCGCCGGTGCGTGTGCGTCTCAGCGACGGGCGGCTGGCCGGCTTGCACTTCAAGCTGATCGCGCTGGCGCCGGACCTGGCGCAGTGCTGGCTCGCCTTCACCACGATCTCACGGGCGCGGGCCAGCCGGCCGGACCTCGAAGATCTGCTGGCGAGCGAGGTCTTCGCCGTGCCGGAGACGGCCGATCACGGCCCGATCGAGGCCGGCCTGGTCGACGCCGAGACCTACGTCGAGCAGGGGTTGATGTTCTACGCCAACGTCGAGGCCGTCTACCGCCATGCGATCGAAGCGTATCAGCCGGATCTGCTCTTCGCCGGGGCGCCCGTCACCGACGAGTTCTCACACCAGTTCATGGCCTGCGTCACGCCGGCCTACCCCGGCTACGACCCGGCGCAGGCGGCGCGCTATGAACGCTACCTGCGCGCGGCCTACGCGGGAGCCGACCGGCTGCTCGGCTTCCTGCTCGAGCAGATGCCGGACGACGCGCTGGTTGCGGTCAGCGCCGACCACGGTTTCGGCGCCGCCTGGCGCTCGATCAACGCCAATCTGGTGCTGGAGCGCGCTGGCCTGCTGGTCGCGGACGCCGCTGGCCAGCCGCTGCCGCAGAGCCGCGCCGTCGCCTTCTGGGCCGGCGGCACCTGCAACGTCTACGTCAATTTGGCCGGGCGCGAGCCGGGCGGCGTGGTGCCCGCGGCCGCGTACGCCTCAACCTGCGAGCGCATCAAGGCGGCCTTCCTGGCGCTGAACGGCAACGGTGAGCGTGCGATCGACGCGGTCTACGGCTTCGAGGAGACGGGAGCGATTCCGACTTCGTGCGGCCCGGCGACGATGCGCTTTGCCGGCCGCAGCGGCGATGTCGTCGTCTTCGCCGCGCCGCCGCACCAGTTCGACGCGCCCGACGCGCATGAGCTGATCGCCCCCTCGCCGCTGCTCGGCCAGCACGGCTACCTGCCGGACGCGATCGACGAGCGGCTGAACGTCAACATGCGCCCACCGCTGCTGCTGGCCGGCCCCGGCGTGCCGGCAGGGCTGCGGCTGCCCGGCGCCCGCGCGATCGATCTGGCGCCCACGCTGGCGGCGCTGCTGGGCATCGAGCCGCCGGCGCAGGCGGATGGCCGCGACCTGCTGGCGGGTGAGGCGTAGGCGGCGCCCGGCTGCTATCCCTGTGTCCAGCTCTCCTGCTCCGCGCCCTGGCGCCCGCGCGTGCGGTCCAGCGCCGCGTTCAGGTTGTAGGCCGCGGTGATCAGCGAGAGATGGGTGAGCGCCTGGGGAAAATTGCCCAGCGACTCGCCGGAGGGGCCGATCTGCTCGGCGTAGAGGCCGAGGTGGTTGGCGTAGGTGAACATTTTCTCCAGCACCAGCCGGGCGTCGTCGAGCCGGCCCGCGCGCGTCAGCGCCTCGACCAGCCAGAAGGTGCAAATGCAGAACGTCCCTTCCTGCCCCTCCAGCCCGTCGCTGGCGGCGCGGCGCGGGTCGTAGCGGTAGACGAGGCTGTCGGAGACCAGCTGGCCCAGCACCGCGTCCAAGGTGCCCAGCACGCGCGGATCGGTGGGGCCGAGAAACTTGACCACGGGCATCAGCAGCAGGCTGGCATCGACCGCGGCGCTGCCGTAGTGCTGGGTGAACGCCTTCAGTTGCTTGTCCCAGCCCTCGTGCAGCACCTGCTCGAAGATCGCATCGCGCGTCTGCCGCCAGCGCTCCCAGTCGGCGGGCAGGCTGCGGTGCTGGGCGATGCGCATCGCCCGCTCGTAGGCCACCCAGCACATCATCTTCGAATAGGTGAACTGCTGCGGGCCGCCGCGCACTTCCCACATGCCGTCGTCGGGCTGCCGCCAGTTGTCGCAGAGCCAGTCGAGCAGACGGCGCAGGTTGTGCCAAAAGTCGATCGAGATCGGCACGGCGTCGCGGTTGTAGAGAAAGACGCTGTCCATCAGCTCGCCGTAGATGTCGAGCTGCAACTGGCGGGCCGCGCCGTTGCCCACGCGCACGGGCTTCGAGCCGCGGTAGCCTTCGAGGTGGTCGAGCGTTTCCTCTTGCAGATCGTGGCGGCCGTCGATGCCGTACATGATCTGCAGCGAGCCGTCCCGTTTGAGCTCGGCGCAGCGGGCGCCGACCCACTCCATGAAGCGCTCGGCCTCGTCGGTGAAGCCGATGCGCAGCAGGGCGTAGAGCGTGAAGCTGGCGTCGCGGATCCAGGTGTGGCGGTAGTCCCAGTTGCGCCCGTGGCCGATCGATTCGGGCAGGCTGGTCGTGGGCGCGGCGACCAGTGCGCCGGTCGGCTGATAGGTCAGCAGCTTCAGCGCCAGGGCCGAGCGGCGCACCATCTCCTGCCAGCGGCCGCGGTAGGTGCAGCGCGAGAGCCAGGTGCGCCAGTAGCCGACGGTCTGCTGATACAAGTGCGCGTACTCGTCGTCCGACAGCAGCGGACCGGCGGCCTCGTGACCCTTGACGAGGCGTTGCAGGGCGAAGCTGGCCGATTGGCCGGCTTCCAGCGTGAACTCGGCGAATACATGGGGACCACGGCGGTGCAGCGGCACCGCCGTGGCCAGGCCAAGCGAGAGATCGTCGGTGTGGAAGGAGGCGCCGCTGCCCTTGTGCAGCCGCAAGGTGTGCTCGGTGCGCGCGTAGTTGAAGGCCGGACGGCATTCGAGGCGGAAACGGACGCTGCCGCGTACGACGGTGACGCGGCGCACCAGCAGATGCCGCCGCGCCGTCGCCGTCGACGTGTGGACCGGCATGAAATCCACCAGCTCGCCCACGCCGTCGGGTGAGAGGAAGCGCGTGATCAGCACGTTGGTGTCCGGATGATAGAGCTGCTTGCAGCGCACGCCGTCGTTGACGGGCGAGATGCGGAAGTAGCCGCCCTGCTTCGCGTCCAGGATCGAGGCGAAGACGCTGGGCGAATCGAAGTGCGGGAACGGCAGCCAGTCGATCGTGCCGTCGACGCCGACCAGCGCGGCGGTGTGCATATCGCCGATCACGCCGTGTTCCTCGATCGGCAGATAGCGCATGCCCGCGTCCTTTCTCTCATTACGACGGCACGACGGCTGCTACAGTAGGGGCTGATGTGCACCCATGCTAGCAGCGTTGGCCGCGGCGCTGCCTGCCCTCGGCGGCAGCATGCGTGGGCCAGGCGGAGCAGAGCCAGACGATGACGAGCCGGCACGTGTTCTACGGCTGGTGGATCGTGCTTGGCTTCGTCGTGCTCAACATTTACTGGGCCGGCACGCTGATCTACGGCCTCACCGTGTTCTTCACCCCCGTGCGCCATGCCTTCGGCTGGAGCGCGGCGCTGCTGGCCTTCATCTTCTCGCTCACCAACGTGCTGACAGGCGTGGTGGCGCCACTGGTCGGCGCCTGGTTCGACCGCTCCGGCCCGCGGCGCATGCTGATTCTGGCGAGCTTCTGCGGCGGACTGGGGCTGCTGGCGCTCAGCCGCACCAGCTCCCTGGGCGGCTTTCTGGCCGCGTGGGCGTTGGTCTCGATCGGCTACGGGATCTGGGCCTCGGGCACGGGGCCGGCTGCCGCCGCCCTCTGGTTCGAGCGCCGGCGCGGCCTGGCGATCGGGCTGATCCTCGGCGGCGGCTCGATCGGCGCCTTTCTCGTGCCCGTGTGGAAGCCGGTGGTCGATGCCGCGGGCTGGCGCACGGCCTTCGCGATCGCCGGCGTTGTCATGCTCATCGTCAGCCTGCCCGCCTGCGCCCTGCTGCGGCACCGGCCGGAAGACCTCGGCCTGCTGCCGCTCGGCCGCGAAGAATCGGCCGCGGGCGCCCGGCGCGAGCGCCCTGCCCGCGCCGGACGCTGGCGGACGGCGTCCTCAGGCGCCGTTCGCACGGGTGGCGGCGCCCTGAGCGCGGCGCTGCGCAGCCGGCGCTTCTGGTGGATCACGATCGCGGCCTGCGGCGTGCAGGCCGGCAACCAGGCGGCGCTGCTGCTGATGCTGCCGCGCCTGAAAGACGCGGGCCTGGCCGACTCGCTGGCCGTGACGGCGGTGACGGCCGTGAACGTGCTCGGCGCGGGCGGCCGGCTGGGCTGCGGCTGGCTGGCCGACTCCTTCGACCCGCTGCTGCTGGCGATCGTCAGCTTCACGTTGCAGGCGGCCGGCCTGCTCGCCTTTGCGCTGGCGCCGCAGTCGCTGCCCGTGCTCCTGCTGTTCGTGCTCGCCTTCGGGCTCGGCGCCGGCAATATCCGCATCCTCGCGGTGATGCTGTTTGCGCGCGACTTCGACCCGGCGGCGCTGGGCCGCATTCAGGGCGTCTTCTTCCTGCTGCTGCAACCGGGGCTGGTGCTCGGTCCTGTGATCGCCGGGGCGCTCTACGACAACGGCCACGGCTACGCGCCGGCCTTCACCGGCTTCGCCCTGATCGCCGTGGTGATGTGCCTGCCGCTCGCCGCGCTGCTGCCGCGCCGCGCCGGCTGGGCCGCAGAAGCTTCACCGACCCGCTGAGCGGCGCTTAGAGTCCCCAGCCGATCCAGCGCTCCGGCGTGACCACCAGCATCACCATCTTCTCATGGCCGCCGCCGTCGACGGCACGGTGGGCGCCTTCTTCGCCGCGGTAGTGCCGGTGCAGCGCCAGCCGCTGCTCGAAGGAGACCGGATCGACCACGCGCACCGGCCCCTCGGCCATCACGTAGGCGAAGCGGCCGTCGCGCTCGTCCACGCAGATCGTGGCGCGGCCGGCGCGCACGGCGTTGCGGTGCTTCTGCGAGCCGCGCTCCGTGATGATTTTGAACACGCCGTCTTCATACAGATACCAGACCGGCGCCGTGTGCACGCGGCCTCGCGTCCATTGCGTCGCCAGCACGGCGGTGTGCGGCGTGCCGATCAGGGCGTCGCGCTTTGCGGTGTCCATGGTCATGCTCCTGCTCCCGTATCGCGGGGAACGGCGCTGTCGGAATCAGCCCACTCCAGCCAGGCGCCGTGCGGATCGCAGTGCGCCAGCGGACGCGGTTCTGAGTCCGCTGGCAGCCGCAGGGTGAGCTCGGGGATCGGGGTGAGCCGTGTCAGCGCTTCCAGCGAAACGACCGCGAGGTCGCGCGTGCGTGCCGCCGCCGCGAGCAGGGCGTTGAACTCGCGGCGGGCGTCCCCGGAGAACTGGTTGAGCGTGAAGCTGTGGTAGACGCACAGCGGCAGCTCGCGCGGCGCCTCGGCCAGCGCGGCGGGCAGCGTCTTCAGCGCGTCGCCGGCGATTATACGGGGAAGCCCGGCGCCGGACGCGGCGGCGATCGCCTGGCGCAGCAACTCGGCTCGCCCCGGCTCGTCTGGCCAGATCAGCGCCCGCAGCCACAGCGACTCCTCCGGATCGCCGAGGTCGATGGGGTTGAGGTCGAGGCCCAGACGCCAGCCGACCTCCGGCAATGCATCCGGCAGCGGCGGCGCCAGTGGGCCGCGCAGCTCGCAGGTGAGCTGCATGGCCGCGGCGGGATCGCCGCAGCGCCGCCCGTTCGAATATTTGTAGCCGTAGCGATCCCAGACCAGGTTCAGCCCCGCGCTGGCGCCGACCTCGATCAACGCCAGCGGCCGGCCCCCGAAGCCGCGGCTGACCAGCGCGAAGGCCGGCAGCAGCAGGGCGCAGCGCCGCGCGTGCGCCGTCTGCACGATGCACACGCGCAGGATCGCGGCGATCGCGTCCGCGTGTCCAAGGCAGAAGGCGCGGAACGCTGGAAACGGGTCGATCTCCGGCGGCTGGTCGCTGCCCAGCGTGCGGTAGAAGCGAGCCAGCTCCGGCCCTTCGCCCTTCAGCAGCAGGAGCTGCACCGCGCCGAAGAGCAGGTTTGGCACGGGCTGGCGCTCGCGCGCGGCCGCCGCCAGCCGCAGCAGATCCTCATCCCCGGCGATGGCGACGCTCAGCCGCTCGTACAGCGGCGAGCGGCCGCGGCACTCGTTCTCCGCGAAGACCAGGAAGCGCTTCGCCAGATCCGCTGGCGAGCGCCCCGGCGTGTCATCGACCACGCGTCCGTTCCCGTCACTCACTCAGGGCCGCTTCGCGGTGGTGTCTGACGGGACGTAGACCACGGCGACGGCATCGCCATAGGTGCGGCGCCAGCCGGGATCGTTGTCCATCGCCGTTGCCAGCGCCCCGCCCGGCGCCAGGATCGCCGCATCGATCTTCGCATCGCGCAGCGTTTGCTGCCAGCCCGGCTCGGCGTCGATCGTGCGCACGAAGTGGTCGAAGAAGCGCTCGCCGTACATCTCCTCGCGTCCGTCCATGTAGACAGCGCGATCAGGGGCGAACGTGTAGATCAAAAAGCCGCCCCACCCGTACTCGTTGAACAGCCGCGGGCGGGGTCGGTGTTGCTGCACCCAGGCTGCGGCATCCACGGGGTAGCCGCCGACGTGCGCGTCGGGGACACGGCGGAACTGCGACGGGCCGCGCAGCCAGGCGCCGGCCCAGATCGCCGGCAACGTGCACAGCGCCAGCCCCGCCCAGAGGATGCGCGGCGCCGGCCGCGCGACGGGAAGACCGCGGCGCAGACGGAAGCGCGCCACCACCCAGCCCGCGGCGGGGATGGCGACGATGCCGAACAGCGGCCCGTAGCGCGTGGCCCGCAGCGCCGAGGCGGCGAAAACCAGCGCCAGCACGCCGGGCCACAGCCGCCGCTGCCAGAGCGCGGTCAAGAGGGTGAGCACGACGATGCCCGCCGCCGCCGCGAACAGCCAGCGGTCATCGCCGGAGAAGCTGGGCCGCTGCCACTCGCCAATGTAGCGCAGGCGCACGGCATGGGGGTTGAGATAGGTGCGGGAGAACCAGATCAGCGCCGGCCCGCGCGGATTGAGGCAGAGCGCAAGCGCCGCGAGCGCGGCGGCGAGGAAGGCGTGGCGCAGGCGCCGCCACTCGCAGCCGCGCTCGGAGCCGCGGCTGAACCACCAGCGCAGGGCACGGTGCAGCACGTAGAGCGCCACGGCGCCGCCGCCCATCAGCGCCGAAAGATGCACATTAATCCAGAGCAGGAAGATCGGCGCGAGCTGCCAGAGGCGGGGCCGGACGCCGCTGTCGTGCGCCGCCAGCTCGTGCAGCACCAGCGCGAACAGCGCCCAGCCGAAGACCTGCGGCCGCACGGCGATGTTGGGCAGGATGAAGAAGCTGCCGCCGCAGACCAGCAGAAACGCCTCAAGCGACGTGGCGCCGTAGTAACGCGCGGCGCGGCCCAGCAGCCAGGCGCCCGCCGCCACGATCACCGCCGTGAGCAGGATGCCGCCGCTGTAGCCGGCGATCTTGTCCGCCAGCGCCAGCGCCAGCTCCGAGAGCCACTCGTGGGCGTACCAGTTCTGGCCGGCGTGCGTGAAGGAGAACGGGTCGGTGGTGGGAATGCGGCTGTGGTCCAGGATCCAGCGGCCGGTGGTCAGGTGCCACCAGTAGTCCGGATCGACGGCGGAAAGCGCGAGTTGCAGCGTGGCCGCCACGAAGGCGACGGCGGGCAACGCCGCCGTCCAGAGCGGCGCGGAGCTGCCGAAGATCGGCGAAGCGGCGGCAAGGGAGCGGCGCAGGCCCATCGCTGGCAGCGTAGCAGACGCGCACGCGCGGCCGGGCCTCCCCCGCCTTGATTCAACATCGCCGCGGAGCGGCAATCTGCAGAACGCCGCGGCTGCGTGCGAAGTCTCCGTTTGACCTGGGCGCAGTGCGCCCATCTGCAACCGTTGCGCTGCGCTCTGGCCCGACATGAATGGGCCATTCGAGGGCTGTCGAAAGCTCTCGGGCCGCCCTCCCCTGTGGAAAGGGAAGGTCCGAGCAGTCCGGCGCGGGAGGGGTAGGCGACACGGCGCGCGGCAGCGGCCCCTTCCTCCACAGGTATCGCGGAGGGTGGGGCCGCTGCCGCGTGCCGCGCTGGTCGCTAGCCGCCCTGGCTGGTCGTGGGGCGCGAGCCCAGCGTCACGTCCACGCTCTGCTTGTCCTTGCCGCGGTAGAACTCGACCGTGACCTTCTTGCCGGGGCCGTTCTCGATCAGCGCTTGCTGGATGTCGCCAACGCTGCGGATGTCGCGGCTGCCCAGCTTCACGATCACGTCCCCCGCCTTGAGCCCGGCCTGGTCGGCGGGCGAGCCGCTCACCACGCTGGCCACGCCGGCGCCGTCGTTCACCGCGAGGTTGTTCGCCTGCGCCTCGTTGGGCGTGATCGGCACCAGGTTCACACCCAGGAAGCCGCGGTCGACCTTGCCGCCGCTGATCAGCGCCTTCGTCACCGGCAGCACCGTGTCGACCGAGACGGCGAAGTTGATGCCGGAGACGGGCTCGCCGTTGTCGCTGCGGAAGATGCCCGCCGTGTTCACGCCGACGACTTCGCCCTGCATGTTAACGAGCGGGCCCCCGCTGTTGCCGGGGTTGATCGCCGCGTCGGTCTGGATCGCGCCGCCGACGATGTTGGGCGTGCCACCGCCGAAGGGGCTGCCGTTGCCGCCCTGCAGCGTCTCATCGATCTGGCGGTTGAGGGCGCTGATTACGCCCTTGGTCACCGACGGCGTCGAGCCGAGGTCGAGCGCGTAGCCGATTGCGATCACGTCCTGCCCGACCTGCAGCGACTTCGGATCGGCGAACTTCACCGGCGTCAGGCTCTTGGCGCTGATCTTGAGCACCGCGAGGTCGGCCGACGGCTCGCGGCCCACGATCGTGGCCGGCACCGATTCGCCGTCGGCCAGATCCACCATGATCTTGTTCGCGGGCGTGTTGCTGCCCAGGGTAACGACGTGGTTATTGGTGAGCACGTGGCCGTCGGTGTCGAGGATCATGCCGGTGCCCGTGCCCGAGGCGTTGCCGATCGAGCCGAACGGCCCGATCTGCGAGGCTTCGGTGCGGATACGCACGACGCTGGGGCGCAGCGCGTTCACCACGTCGGTGGTCGAGCCGCTGCTCACCACCGGACTGGTTGCCGTGGTCAGGGTTGGGCTGGCGGCGGACGCGGCGCCGCTCGAGGACGGCGCGGCTGTCGCAGCGGCCGCTGCACTGCTGGATGAGCCGGCGGCGACAGTGCTCGCGGCGCCGCGGACGCTGCTTGCGGCCGGGCTGGCCGCGGCCGCCGGGGCGGCGGTGTTGGCGTTGTTGGTCGCGGCCGGTTTGGCTTTGCCGGTGCAGGCCACCGACGCCGCGAGGGCCACGCCGGCCAGTGCCAGCGCGGCGAAGCGTGCATGATTCACGACAGATGCTCTCCTTCGGACTGCGCGGTTCTCTGCATTTCACGCTACGCCGGCCGCTGCCACGCTCCTAGGCTCCGGCGGTTAATGCGGTGCTAAAAGACTGTGAAACCGGGAGTGGCGCGGCTGCTACGTTGCTACGCTGCTACAATGAGGCGGTCGCGTCGCGCGCCCGGCAGGCGCGGCCAATCCGTGCGGCGTTTTGCAGCGTATTACCGACAGGACGCCGCGTTCTGCTCTGCCCTGGCCGTGGGTCGGTCAGCGTCGAGAGAACGGGTGCAGGTGTGTCTGA
Organism: Dehalococcoidia bacterium; assembly: GCA_035310145.1. Taxonomy (NCBI): domain Bacteria; kingdom Bacillati; phylum Chloroflexota; class Dehalococcoidia; species Dehalococcoidia bacterium. Next base: position 11,387 of record DATGEL010000080.1, on the reverse strand, counting down.
CCTTGAGCGGACGGACGAGGAGTTGGCCGCGCTCATTGCTGCGCGCAACGAGATCGCCTTCCGCATCGTCTACGATCGCTACGCCGACCTCGTCTACGGTGTGGCGATGCGCGTGCTGGCCGATCCGGCGGCGGCGCAGGATGTGGTGCAGGACGTCTTCCTGCGCTTCTGGCGCTTCCCCGCCAGCTTTGACGCGGATCGAGGGCGGTTCATGTCCTGGCTGCTGAGCGTGGCCCGCAACCGCGCCGTCGATGAAGTCCGCTCGCGCGGGCGGCGGCGGCTGCACGAGTCGCCGCCCGCCGAGGGCGCCGACGACCCGGTGGACGAGAACGCGGCCGACCCGGCGCGGCTGGCCGTGCTCTCGTCGGAGCGGAGCGAAATCCGCGCGGCGTTGCAGCAACTGCCGGTCGAGCAGCGCGAGGCGATCGAGCTGGCCTATTTCGGCGGCCTGACGCAGCAGGAGATCGCGGAGCAGTTGCGCACGCCGCTGGGCACGATCAAGACGCGCGTGCGGCTGGGCATGCGCAAGCTGCGCTTTGCACTTGGAGTGGAGACAGAGAGCACAGGCGTCCTATGACCTGCGAGGAGTTTCGCGAAAACGTCGAGGCGCTGGCGCTGGGCGCCCTCTCTCCCGAGGAGACGGCGGCGGCGGAGCAGCACGTTGCCGGCTGCGCGGCCTGCGCGCGGGAGCTGCGGCTTGCCCGCGCCGTGGTCGAGCGTCTGCCGCTGAGCGCCCCGGCGAGGCGCGCCCCGGCGGCGCTGCGCGATCGCGTGCTCGCCGCGGTCGGCGCCGAGGCTGCGGGCGTCGATGCCGCCGGCTTTGCTCGCAGGCCCGGTCCGGCAGCGGAGACGGCAGGCAGCGCCTCACAGTCGCCCGCACCGGCAAACAACGTGCGCGAGTTCGCGCCGCCGCGAACGGCCGCACCGTCTGGATCGCCGCCAGCCGCGGAGCATGGTCGGGCGCCCGTGCCGATCAGCCGCTGGCGGCGAGTGTTGGCCGGCGGGCCGCGTCTGCCGGCGCTGGCGGCGGCGGCGCTGCTGCTGGCGCTGGTCGGGCTGGCGGCGTGGTCGCTCTCGTTGCAGGGCCAGCTCTCGGACGTGAAGCACCAGCAGGCGCTGGCGCGCAGCCAGCCGCAGGGCTTTCTGCCCGTCTCGCAGACGGCGCTGACCTTGCTGGCCTCCCAGGGCACGGTCACCAGCGAGCTCGACCCCGCGCAGAACGCCACGGCAACCGGCGGCGTGATCTGGAACCCGGAGAAGAAGCAGTGCGTGGTGCTGGTGCAGCACCTGCCGCCGGCCGCCGCGGGGCAGCAGTATCACATCTGGTTTACGTCTGGTGACAACAAGTGGGACGGCGGCGCCCTCACGCCGGACGGCTCCGGCTCCGCCTTCCGCGCGATCGATATGACGCGCTGGAACGTGGGCGCGGGCTATCACCTCAGCGTCGTGCTGCAGGCGACGCCGGACAACGGTCAGCGCCAGCCGGTGCTGGGCGGTGATCTGCACGCCTCGCTGCAGTAGCGGACACGGCAATCACCACGCACGCTCGCGCCGACGCGGGCAGGTCAGGCGAAGGGGTCGGGCTCCAGCGGCGACTGTTCGCCGATCGCCAGCTGGTAGCCCGCCATCAGGCCGAAGAGCACCGCTTCATCGATCGCGGGCTTGCCGTCGCTGCGCCGCGCGACACGCGGCGCCAGATAGGCGGCCAGGGCGCTGAGCGTCGCCGTTTCTGCCAGCGTCAGCGGCCGGGCGCGCGCGGCGCGGTCGAGCCGGCTGACGGCGTCGGCGTGCAACGCTTCAGTTTGCGCCGCGCTCAGGCCCGCCAGGTGCTCGCTCAGGCGGCGCTGCCAGGGCAGCATGCCGGGCGCTCCGCCGCCGTTCGCGTCGCCGGCCGCGTCACTCGCCATCGTCTCCACCCAGCCCGGTTATTCATCGCATGACCGCGGATAATGGCGGTGCCGGAACTCCAGCAGCAGGCGCCAGAGCGTCTTCTGCCGCTCCGCCGGCGCCACGCCGGCGAAGACGGCGATCGCCTCGGCCATCTCCACCGCGCCGCCGAGGTCGTCCGGCTCGGCGGCAACGGCCAGCGCCTCGGTGGTAATCACCTCGGCCTGCTCGGCGCTGAGCGAGCGCACGAACTCGGCCGAGCGCCGCGTGCGCTGCACCCACTCCGCGATGCCGATGCCGGACGCGACGATCAGGCGGCGCATCGCCCGTAGCTCGTCCGGCGTGTAGGGTCCGTCGCTCTCCCACATACGCCGATCTTACCAGCCTGCCCGCCCGCGCGAGCGTCGAACGGGTCAGGCGACGCGCTCCGCCTCGTACTCAGCGATCACGCGATTGCTGTAGTCGAGGATCATCGACCACATGTCGGCCCACATGTCGAGGGCGAACATCACGCCGCCCATCAGTGTGATCGCCCGGCCAACGAGCAGCAGCTCCGGCGGCAGGCTGATCACGGGGTCGGCGCGGTACATCGCCCGCACGTCGATGCCGCTCTGCTCCCACGACTGCTGGTCGAACAGGCTCTTCTCGCCGCGGATGTGTTCCGGCAAGCCGAGGAAGAGTGTGCCCAGGGTGACGTAGGTCTGCAGCGAGTCGTCGCGCGTGCGCACGCCCATGCGGTGGTACGCCTCGCGCGTGGCGATCGGGTCGAAGGTGAGGATCGCGCGGCAAAGATAGGCCGAGCCCACGCGGAACCGGGGCGTCAGCTCCTTCACCAGGCCGAAATCGAGCAGGGTAATCTCCGCCTCGCCGCCACTCCGCGGCACGACCAGCAGGTTGCCGGGATGCGGGTCGGCGTTAAAGAAACCGTGCACCATGATCTGATCGAAGTAGATGCCAAGGAAGAGCCGGCAGAGCGCCTTCAGATCGATCTTCGCCTCGCGCAGCTTCTCCGTTTCGGTGATCTTGATGCCGCGGATGAACTCCATCACCAGCACGCGGCGCGAGCTGTGCTCCCAGACGATGCGCGGCACGATCACGCCCGGCTTGCCGGCGAAGTTGCGGGCCACGCGCTCGGCGTTGCGGCCCTCGTGCACGAAGTCGAGCTCCTGCGGAATCGAGGCGCGCAGGTCATCGACGATCTCGCCGATGTTCAGCTCGGGCAGCAGCCGCGCCAGCGCCCACTTGACGACGTTCAGCCCGAAGAGGTCGGCCTTCACCACCGACTCGATGCCCGGGTACTGGATCTTGACCGCGACCTCCTGCCCGTCCTGCAAGACGGCGCGGTGCACCTGCGCCAGCGAGGCCGCGGCGAGCGGCGTGCGGTCGAAGTTCTTGAACACGCGTTGCGGCGCCGTGCCGAGGCCGCGCCGCAGCACCGGCGCGATCTCCGCGTAGCTGCGCGGCGGCACACGGTCGTGCAGGCGCGACAGCTCGCGCACATATTCGCTGGGAAAGATGTCGGGCCGCGCCGCGATCAGCTGGCCGAGCTTGATCAGCAGCCCCTGGCGGCGAACGGCGGCGCCGTAGAGCAGGCCCGCCGCCAGCGCGTGCTGCCGCGACCAGCGTTCGGGCGGGATAGTCTGGTGCAGGTACCGCCGGCGCCAGCGCAGCGCCATGTAGCCGAAGAAGATGCGAAAGGCCGCCGTGCCGAGGTCCAGCAGGCGGCCGGTCTGACCTACGAGGAACACGCCCTGTCTCCACGAGCGGACCTGTTCGCGGCCCGCCCGCTTCGATCGTACCGTATTGTTCGCGCGAACGACGTGCCCACGCTCACCCGCTGCGCCTACCCCGACCTCGCAGGCGATGGCTGTTACTGGAGGCCTCCGACGCTTGCGCCGCGCGTCCTGCAAGGACACCAGGATCCGCTGCCCTCGCACGACAGCGGGAGCGCTCCAGGCGTCCCTGCCAGCGTCGGGAAGGGACAGACTCGGCGCAAGCCGAATCAGGGTTAGGCGCCGCGGGCGGCCGCGGGCGCACGGCTGCCGGCGCCCTCGCGGAAGCGCGGCAGCACCGTCTCGGCGAAGAGCTGCGCCGGCTCGCGCGTGTCGCGGCCGAAGAACTCCATCACGAACATCGTGCAGCCGAGGTCGATGTGACGCTGGATGCGCGCCGCCACCGTCTCCGGCGTGCCCGCGATCGCCAGCGGGCCGTGCACGTCGCCCATGTGCCCGCCGAACAGCTTCGTCGCTCGCTCGATCATGGACCCGGCTTCGTCCTCGTTGCGCGCGATCAGCACGAGGCACTGCTGCGAGATGGTGATCGCGGCCGGGTCGCGGCCGACGGCGGCGCAGTGCCGCTTGAGGATGTCGATCTTCTGCTCCAGCCGCGTCTGCTGCGCCGCGGGGTTGTTCCAGATGTCCGCCCAGCGCGCGGCAATGCGCAGCAGGACTTTCTCGCCGCCGCCGCCGATCAGGATGGGCGGGTGCGGCTGGTGCACCGGCGCGGGAGCGAGGATCAGGTTTTCGGTCTGGAAGTGCTTGCCCTGGAAGCTGAGCCCGGGCTCGGTCCAGGCGCGCTTGCTGATCTCCGCCGCCTCCGCGAGCTGCTCCAGCCGCGCCTTCGTCTCCGGGAAAGGAAAGCCGTAGCCGCGGAACTCCTGCGCGAACCAGCCGGCGCCCATGCCGAGGATCACGCGGCCGTTCGTAATCTGGTCGAGCGTGGCCACGATCTTGGCCAGCAGCGCCGGGTTGCGGAAGCCCGGCGGCGAGACAACCGTGCCGAGCTGCACCCGCTCGGTGACCGCGCCCACGGCGGTGAGCGTGGTCCAGCATTCGAGGATCGGGATGTCCGGCCGCGGCACGCCGTAGAGATGGTCGTTCAGCCAGACCGAGTCGTAGCCGAGCCGCTCGAAGGTCTCGGCGGCATGGCGCGTCTCCTCCCAGCTACGGCTGATCTGCGGCAGCGAGACGCCGAAATGAATCGGACGAGCGGCAGCGGACATCCTGAGACCTCTTTCAGCAGAGTTGGCGCGGGCCGGGGGCGGCCGCCCGCGCGACCGCTTCAGGCCGTACTGTACCAGCGCCCGTCCCCGCCTGCACGCTTCGCCCGACGCTCCACACGGTAGAATGGTGCCGAAGCAGAGCGGCCCGCGTGAGGCCGGAGGCGGCAACGATGCGTCCTGCGGCGGTCAGCACACCGGATATCGAAGAGCGCACCACCACCACCACGGTGCTGCTGCCGCCGTGGCGGGTGATGCTGCACAACGACGACTACAACTCGATGGAGCACGTCGTCTACGCGCTGCTGCTGACCGTGCAAAGCCTGACGCCGGACGAGGCCACGGCGATCATGTTCGAGGCGCACAGCGAGGGCGTGGCACTGGTGATCGTCACGCCGAAAGAGCGCGCCGAGTTCTACCGCGAGCGGCTCGAGCAGTTCGGCCTGACCAGCACGATCGAGCCGGACGACTGACGCCGGCCCCGGTCGAGATCAGCACGACGACGAGAAATGGAGGATCACACTGGATGACGGCACCAGCGAAACCGGGCCGCGAACTCGATGCGCCGGCCTCAGAAAGCGGCCGCCGGCGCATCCTCGTGCTGGAGACGATGCCGCCCGTGAGCTGGCTCGGCGCCGAGTCGAACGGCACGGGCTGGCTGCGTCGCCTGCTGCCTGACAGCGAGCTTGTCGGGGTGCCCGCGTACGACGGCCGCTCGCCGCTGCCGAAAACGGCCGGCTTCGTCGCCGCGATCGTGCCCGGCTCCCTGGCGGCGGTATACGAACGGGCGCCGTGGATGCTGCGGCTGGAGGCGTACCTGCGCGGGCTGCACGCTGCCGGTTTCCCGGTGCTGGGCATCTGCTTCGGTCACCAGATCCTCGCCTCGGCGCTGGGCGGCGCGGTCGTGCGCAACCCTTTGGGGCGCGAGTTCGGCTTTTGCGAGCTGCGCCTGACGGACGCGGGCCGCGCTCATCCCACGCTCTTCGCCGGTCTGCCGCACGTCTTCCGCGGCGCGCAGGGTCATTACGACGTGGTGAGCGAGCTGCCGCCCGGCGCCGCGCTGCTGGCCGAGAGCGACCACGGTGTGCAGTCCTTCGCGCATGGCAGCGTGCTGGGCGTGCAGTTCCACCCCGAGATCAGCGGCGCCGTGCTGGCCGCCATCGCCGAGCACGATGCGGCCGAGCTCGCGGCCGCGGGGCAGGATGTCACCGCACTGGCCGCCGAGTTGCGCACGATCGACCTGAGCGAAGCGAGCGCCGTGGTGCCGAACTTCGTCGCCGGCCTCTCGGCCCTCACCCTCGGCCCCTCTCCCAATCCTGGGAGAGGGGAGACTCAGCTCGGCGCGGCTCGAACGCCGTCGGGTTAACCGTACGGAGATCGGAACGCTCCAGGCTGGATCGTCTCCTTCCCGCCAGGACCGCCATGCCGTGGAACGGCATCTCCAACCAACGAAGGAGAGACGAGAGGATGAGGGCCGAACGCCGCGGCCGGCACTCCTACCCCAGGGCTTCGAGCACCAGGCGCGTGGCGGGGCTGCGGTTCAGCGTGTAGAAGTGGATGCCCGGCGCCCCGCGCTCCAGCAGCTCCACGCACTGCATCGTCGCCCAGCGCACGCCGAGCGCCAGCGCCGCCTCGGGCGTGTCGCAGCGCTGCAGCTCGTTCTCCAGCCGCGCCGGGATCGTGGCGCCGCAGCCCTGGGTAATGCGGCGGATCTGGGCGATATCGACGATCGGCATGATGCCGGGAATCACCGGCACGTCAATGCCGGCGCGGCGCACCCGCTCCATAAAGTCGAAGTAGAAGGCGTTGTCGAAGAAGAGCTGCGTGATCAGCAGCGTGGCGCCGGCCGCGACCTTCAGGCGCGTGTGCGCCAGGTCCGTGGCGCGGTCGGGGCTCTCCGGGTGCATCTCCGGATAGGCCGCGCCCGCCAGGCAGAAGTCGTAGCCCTCCTCGCGGATGAAGCGCATCATCTCCGTGGCGTGCGGCAGGCCGTCGACGGGAGGTTGGAAGTCGGGCAGATCGCGCGGCCGGTCGCCGCGCAGGGCGATCACGTTCTCGATGCCGTCGTCGCGCAGTTTCTGGAAAATCGCGCGCAGCTCATCGCGCGTATGGCTGAGGCAGGTGACGTGCGCCATCGCCTCGATGCCGTATTCGCGCTTGATCCGCGCCACGGCGTCGAAGGTGGCGCCGCGCTGCGAGCCGCCGGCGCCGTAGGTGACGGAGACGTAGCGCGGGCGAAACTCGCGCAGCGTCTCGAGCGTGCGCCACAGCGTGCGCCAGCCCGCGGGCGTCTGCGGCGTGTAGAACTCCATCGAAAACGACGGATTGCCGGGCGTGAGCGATTCGTCGATGCGCATGCAGCGATCTTCGCACACGCCGCCGGGGCTGTCACCGCCGCGAGCCGCGAATCACGGGGCTACGCTCACTGCACGCGAACCGGTGCCAACGCCGGCGCCGGCCGCTGCCTGCGCGGCAGGGCGCGCAGCACGGGGATCAGTGCCAGCCCCGCGGCCGATGCGGCCAATGTGGTCCAGGGCGAGCCGGGCAGCGCGTGGGCCAGGCCCAGCGCCAGCGCCAGCCCGTTCGCCCACTTGAGCACGTCCGCCGCGATCACGACGGCCGCGGAGCGCAGAGCGGCGCCGTTGTGCAGCGTCGCCAGCGCTGCGCCCGCGTAGAAGCTGACCAGCGACGCGGAGAAGAGGCCGGCGCGACTGCTTGCCGTGCCATGCACGCCGCCGCTCAGGCGCCGGCGCAGCCACGCCGGCGCACCCCGCGCCACGATGCCGCTGAGCGAACGGTGCCGGCGGGTAAGCGCGGGCAGCAGCCGCTGGATCGCCAGGTAGGAGAGCACGTCCTGCGCCAGGTAGAGCGCGAGCACGAGCGGCAGCGGCACGCCGCAGTCCAGCGCCCAGAGCACGACCGCCAGCGCGGCGGGCGCCGGCAGCGGCATCAACATGGTCGCGAACAGCGCGACGGCGACGAGAACGATAAACAGATCCATGACGGGCGGTTTCCCCTCGGAGGTCGGGTTGCCGGCGGACTGCTTCCCTCTCTAGTTCAACACGAGCAGCCGGCGGCGCGCGTTGCCCTGAGCACATCTCACAGCGCGAAGGTGAGGGCCGGTTGAGGGAAAGCTGAGAGCGCGATAAGAATCACGGGACGCGCCGCGCGGACGCTCGGCCCGACAAGTCAGTCACGAAGGAGTACCACGATGACACGCCTGGCGGGAAAGGTCGCGGTGATCACGGGCGCCGCGTCCGGTATGGGTGAGGCGACGGCGCGGCTGTTCGCGCAGGAAGGCGCGGCGGTGCTGATCGCCGACCTGCAGGACGAGAAGGGCGAGGCGGTGGCGCGCGAGATCGCCGCCGGCGGCGGCAGGGCGGCCTACCTGCACACCGACGTCTCCGCCGGCGAGGACGTGCAGGCGATGTTCCGCCGTGCCGCCGAACTGTACGGCGGCATCGACGTGGTTTACAACAACGCGGGTATCGGTTTCAACGAGGGCCGCATCGGCGACGCCGGCGAGGAGGACTTCGACCGCATCATCGCCATCGATCTGAAGGGCGTCTGGCTCGGCATGAAGCACTGCCTGCCGTACCTGCTGGAGCGCGGCGGCGGCTCGATTATCTCCACCGCCTCGATCGCAGGGCTGCTCGGCTTCGCCACGCTGGGCGCCTACAGCGCGGCGAAGGGCGGCGTGATCCAGCTCACCAGGGTGCTGGCCGTGGAGTACGCCGAGCAGAACATCCGCGCCAACTGCATCTGTCCCGGCGGCATCGCCACGCCGCTGGTGCTGGACAACCCGCGCTTCCAGAATACGATCCCGCGCGAGGTGCGGGTGGCGGGCATGGCGCAGATCCAGCCCATCCGGCGCGCCGGCCAGCCGCTCGACATCGCCCAGGCCGCGCTCTGGCTGGCGAGCGACGAGTCCTCGTTCGTCACCGGTCAGGCGATCACGGTAGACGGCGGCTACGTGGTCGATGCGGCACGCGGCCCGCGCCGCGCCTGAGACCTCCAGCCCCGGTCCATCCCGTGGCACCCGATGACCGGTCAAGGGGAGAGCGCCATCGGGAGCGTCGGGGCTGAAGGCGAGGTCGGTCGCGTCGGCAGATGCGACGGCCCGAGGCACGCGCTCCCGCGGGGCTGCGCCCTGTGCCCTGGCCTGGCCTTGCTTCCGCCCGTAATCTTGATATAGTTGACTTACTCAATCAAGATAGCGAGCTGCGGAACAGGCCGGGAGGGCATCATGGCAGACTCGGGTCGGGCGGTCGCCGGCGCACCGTCCAAAGTTGAGCAGATCAAGACCAGCAGCAATGCCCTGCGCGGCTCGCTCGCCGACGAGCTGGCACGCGAGGGCGACGCGCTCGGCGGCCCCGCCGCCAGCCTGCTGAAGTTCCACGGCGTCTACCAGCAGGACGACCGCGACCGCCGCGCCGAGCTGCGCCACGCCGGCGAGGGCGGCAGGCAGCACATGTTCATGGTGCGCACCAAGCTGCCCGCCGGCGCGATCAGCGGCGCCGCGTATCTGGAGCTCGACCGGCTGGCCGGGCGCTACGCCAACGGCAGCCTGCGCATCACCACGCGGCAGGACATCCAGTTGCACGGCGTGCTGAAGCGCAACCTGCGCCGCACGCTGCGTGAGATCAACGACGCGCTGCTGACGACGCTCGGCGCCTGCGGCGACGTGGTGCGTAACGTCGTCTGCTGCCCGGCGCCGACGGCCGAAAACCAGCGGCTGCGGCTGCTGGAGACGGCGCGCGCGCTCAGCGACCACTTTCTGCCGCGCACCCGCGCCTACGCCGAGCTGTTTTTGGACGGCGAGCCATATGCGGCTGCCGCCGACGCTGCCGATGCCGCCGAGCAGGAGCCGTTCTACGGCGCCGCCTATCTGCCGCGCAAGTTCAAGATCGGCCTGGCGCTGCCGCACGACAACTGCATCGACGTGCACACCAACGACCTGGGCCTGCTGGCGGTGCTGGAGCGCGGGCGGTTGCGCGGCTGGGACCTGTTGGCCGGTGGCGGGCTGGGCATGTCCTTCGGCGTGCGCACGACCTACCCGCGCCTGGCGAGCCCGATCGCCTTCGTGCCGGCGGATGAGCTGTTCGCCGCGGTGGAAGCCGTGGTCGCCATCCAGCGCGACTTCGGCAACCGCTCCGACCGCAAGCGCGCCCGGCTCAAGTACCTGATCGACGAGTGGGGCGTCGAGGCGTTCCGCGAGGAGCTGGGCAAGCGGCTGGGCAAGACCCCTGCCAGGCCGGTGAACCCGCCGATCACCGGCATCGCCGACCACCTCGAGCGCGGCGAGCAGCCGGATGGCCGGTTCTTCCTTGGCCTCTATGTGGAGAACGGCCGCATCCGCGACGATGAGCACGCGCACCTGCGCACGGCCCTCCGCCGGGCCGTGCAACGCTTCAACCTCGATCTGCGCTTCACGCCGCAGCAGAACGTGCTGCTGACCAGTATCCGCCGCGAGGACGAGCACCCGCTGCTGGCGTTGCTGGCAGAGCACGGCGTGAGCGTAAAGCCGCCGCTGCCGGCCCGCCGCGCGGCCATGGCCTGTCCGGCGCTGCCCACCTGCGGCCTGGCCATCGCCGACGCCGAGCGTGCCCTGCCCGCCGTGGTGGACGACGTGGAGGAGCTGCTGATTCACCTCGGCCTGGGCGCCGAGCCGCTCAGCATCCGCATGACCGGCTGTCCGAACGGCTGCGCCCGGCCCTGGGTGGCGGATATCGGCCTGGTGGGGCGCACGGGCGGCGCCTACAACGTCTACGTGGGCGGCAACCCCGAGGGCACGCGCCTGAACGGCCTTGTGGCCGAGCTGGTGCCGCCACGGAAGGTCGCCGCGACGCTGCGCCCGCTGTTCGAAAAGTTCCGCATCGAACGGCACGGCAGCGAGGGCTTCGGTGACTTCTGCGAGCGCGTGGGCCACGCCACGCTGGCGCAGGAGGTCGAGCGAGCCAGGCAGGCCGATCCGGCCATCGCCGCGGCGGACTGAGGCCGGGCCCCAGCCCGGAGTCATTCCTCTTGCCCCGCTCCTTACTGCGTGGGGAAGGGGAGATCATGGCGCGCGGCCTCAGAGCTGAGGGCGAGGCGCAGCGGCTCCACAGCTCCGATCCAAAGCTCCCCTCTCCATACGATGGAGAGGGGCCGGGGGTGAGGCCATGCGGCCCGCCCGCGGCCGATCGCCTTCGCGCGTCGGCAATTCTGACTCCTGCTCGATCTGGCGCCGATGCATCGTGCCTTGCCCTTGATGGCCGCATTCGCCGCATGATTGGGGGACGCGGCATCGTGGATGTCGGAAAAGCGGGGCAGGGAGCCTGTGCGGCTGCGATCGTTTGGCACGCCGGTGCGGCGGCTCGTCCTGCTCATGCTCGTGCTGTACGCCGGGGCGATCACCCTGGCGCTGAGCGGCGCCGATGTGGTCTTCGACCAGCAACAACTGATCAATGGCCTGAGCAGCGGCGCGGTCTACGGCTCGATCGCGCTGGCGCTGGTGATCATG
>DATGEL010000079.1 GCA_035310145.1 Dehalococcoidia bacterium | reverse complement strand
GCACATTATGCCAAGAGATGCCGAGCGCACGCTGCTCCAGAAGCTTCCCGGCTACCGGGCGCGCCGCTGGCCGGTGGAGCGCACGCATAGCTGGATGAACCGCTTCCGCCGCATCCTCGTGCGCTGGGAGAAGAAAGCCGACAACTACAAAGGCATGGTCCATCTCACCTGTGCCTTCATCGCCTTCCATCAAGCTGGCCTAGTGGGATAGGTTCTTAGCGTCCGATTCTGGCCAGTTACTATCGCAACCCCCGCTACTGCGGCAGGATCGCGGCTGGAGCACTATGCTTCGCTGGCTCATGGTAATTCGTAACGAAAGGCAAATAAACGAAGGAGAACTAATTGTGCGTATCTTCGTTACGCTGGAGATAGCGGCGGGCGCTCTCTTTGCTCTCGCTGTTTTCAAGCCCTTGCGACCGGCGGCAGCAGCCGTGCAGTACCCGGCTGGCTGGAACCTCATCTCCGGGCCGGAAGGCTCTCATGTGAGCGGTGCGAGCGGGCCGATCTATTCGCTTCAACCCGGTGATGCCGCGTACGAGGCGTTTCCGCCGCACCCGGCGCTGAAGCGAGGCTGGGGCTACTGGGCCTACTTCCCGAACGGCGGCAGCCTGAACGACGCTGCGGGCGCCACAGCGTATGCGGTGACGCTGGAAGCCGGCAAGTACGTGATGCTGGGCGACCCGTCCGCGACCGGCGATGCCACGGTCAGCGGTGCGGACCAAGTGCTCACCTATAGTCCAGCGGGCGGCTATCAGAGCGGCAGCGTGATACCGGCCGGGCAGGGCGCGTTCGTGCTCGGTACCGGCACGGTGTCGCTCAGCGCCCCGGCGCCGCCCGCAGCGAGCGCAACGCCAACTCCCACGGCGACTCCGGCCCCGGCCTTGATGCTCCCAGCGGCAGCCACGAGTCCCGCTGGACTCGCGTCGCTCGGTCTGCAAAGGACGGACCTCATAGTACCGGGCGACTACATTGCTTTGGACGACCAGGACGTGACCTATCCGCCGATCGCTTCCACCGTCGCGACGTATGCGCATTTCTGGCTCTATCTAGCCGTTGGCGACAACCTGAGCGCCAAGGCGATCTTTTTCCGGGAAACCCTGGCCAGCTTCAGCACGCCGCATGCGGATCTCTCGGCGTTCGTCAACAGCGTTCTGACGGCTTCAGGCTCAGCTGGAGCAGCGAGCCTGCCCGCACCGCAGATCGGCGACGAAGCTCGGCTGTACGAAGTCGGTCCCAGTGGCGGCCACACCGGCTATGAAGACCACCTGTTCTTCCGCCGCCGCGCGGTCACCGTCGAGGTCGATTATGAGCAGGACCCCGGACCCATCACCTCGACCGCGTATCTGTTTAAGCTGGCCGGTCTGATCGACGCCCGGTTGACCGCGGCCGGCGTGCAGAGCACGCCCTGACCTTCACCGAGGGGAAGCCAATCCCCGCGACGCTATCGGTCCGGTTCGCGAGGAACCGGCGTCGCATGTGTGCGCGGGCCCCCGCCACCTCGCCCCTGTATCACCTCGCCGGATACCGTGTCACAAAGGCCCGATTTCGCGGCGCCGTCAGACGATGGATCCCGCTGGAGGGACAGTTGGCTCTCAGCTCAATCACATCTCCTGCCCGAATCAACGTCCCGGATCGGAGGGCAGCCGACGGCTTTTGCGCTTCTGGCGCCGGGTGGATGCTCATGCGAGCACGCGCGGCTGCCTGCTCCTTTCGCGCCTACTCCAGCGGGTTGAGCACGAGGCCGGTGCCGAGCTTGGGATAGAAGTAGGTCGACTTCTGCGGGATACGGTCGCCGGTGTCGGCTACCGCAAACATCTGCTCCGGACGCACGGCGTTGACGAGAAAGGCCAGGGGCGCGTGGCCGGAGCGCACCGCGGCCACGGCCTCCTCGGCATCCTCCGTGAACTCGACCATGCCGCCGGCCGTGACCTCGGCCAAACCGATGCCCAGGGCCGCGTCGAGGATGCCGTACTGGAGCACGTTCACGTCCAGCGCCTTCCAGGCCGCGGGGTGCTCCGCCGGCATGCGCGCCTCCACGGCGGCGCGCTCGCGCAGGGTCAGCAGGGCCAGCCGGCCGGGCATCAGCCCCACGGCGACGAAGGCGCCCGTGCCGGACGCGGCGAGGCGGCCGAGCGCGGCGTCGATCGTGGCTTTGCTGGCGGCGTCACCCGGTAACGCCTCCACCGTGAAGGTTGCTGCGAGCCGATCGCCCAGGTCGCCGGGAACGGCCTTCGGCCTGACGATGCGGTGGATCGGCAGGATCAGCAGCCCCGGATTGGCCGCGCTGGTCACGGCCATCAGCATGAAGTTCTCCGGCTCTTCGCCGGTCCAGTGCGCCGCCGCGGCCCGGCGTTCGTCGCGGAAGCGCAGCGCGGTTTCGTAGCGGTGATGACCGTCGGCGATGTAGAGCGTGCGCGCGGCGAGGAACACCGCAATCTCGCGCAGCAGCGCCGGATCGTGCAGCGGCACAAGCGTATGCTGCTCACCGGCAAGGTCGACACCGCGCACGGCATCGCCCGTGCCTTCGTCGAACAGCAGCGCGGCGATCGGGTCGTTCGCGCCGGGCTCGTAGAGCGAGAAGATCGGACTGACGTTCGTCATCGTCGCCTGCATGAGTTGCAGGCGGTCTTCCTTGGGGCCGCTCATCGTGTACTCGTGCGGCCGCACGATGCCGCTGTCGAACGGCTCCAGGCGGCAGCGTCCGAAGAGGGAGCGCCGGCGGAAGGTCGTGCCGGCATGAGCAAAGGTCTGCTCGTACAGGTAGTACGCGGGCTCGGCCTCTCGGCGCAGCACCCCGCCGGCGCGCCACTCATGCAGCAGCCGGCCGGCGGCCAGGTAGCGTTCCGCGCCCTGCTCTCGCCCGTACTCGAGGCGGACTACGTTGTAGGGGCTGAGATCGTAGAGCGCCTGCTGTTGCGCCGGAGAGATCACATCGTACGGCGGGGCGATCACACGGTCGAGCGACCCCACTCGCTCGCGGTCGTAGCGGAGTCCGCGGAAGGGCTGAACGTCGGCCATGGCAAAGGTACTCCCGGGTGGCTGGCCGCGCCCGATCCCGCCGGGCGCCGGCAACGATCGTATGAGCCGCGGCGGAAGGCTGTCAAAGCGCTGGCGCCCTCGGCCGGCCGCGGGCCACAGCGCAGCGTGACCCGGGCCACGCGGCCCGGCCTCGAGGTGATGCTAGGATGGGCACGGCGTGCGCTCTAGGTCAGGGAATGCGGCGATGAGCAGCAGAGCGACAAACCAATTCTTGCTTTGGCTCAGTCTGCTCGCGGCGCTTACGGGCATCGGCGCGCTGCTCGCCGGATCGCCCGGCTGGCGGCCGGTGCTCTGGCTGCACGCGATCGCCGGCTTCGCCCTGGCACTGCTCTTCTACTGGAAGCGACGCGTGATCGTGCGTTCGCTGCGCAGGCACGGCGCCGGTCTTTGGCTGATCCCCTCAGTCGCTTTGCTCAGCATCACCGCCGCGACGGTGATCTCCGGCATCGGCTGGAGCACGGTTGGCCTGCCGGCGTTCGGCGCCTACAGCGGCATGACGGTGCACACAGCGCTGGGCGGCGCCTTGCTGCTCTTCCTGCTGGCACATCTGCCCGGGCGCTGGCCGGGGCTGCGGCGCCGCGATGTCGCCGGACGCAGGGCGTTTTTGCGCTCTGGTTTGCTGTTGGCCGGCGGCGCCACGCTCTGGCGCGCGAGTGAGGCGGTCACTTCCGCCGCCGGCTGGAGCGGGGCGCGCCGCCGCTTCACCGGTTCGCGCGCCGTCGCGGCAGAAGGCGTCCAGGACTTCCCGGTCAGCAACTGGCTCACCGACGATCCCGACCCGCTCGACCTGGCGCGCTGGCGGCTCTCCCTGCACGGCCACGTGGCGCAACCCCTGCAACGATCACTCGCGCAGGTGCAGACCTCCGCCAGCCGCACGGCCACGCTGGACTGCACCGGCGGCTGGTACGTTGCGCGAGAGTGGCAGGGCGTGGCCGTGGCGGACCTGCTGGCGGAAGCCGGCGTGCGGACGGGCGCCCGCAGCGTGGTCGTCCGCTCCGCAACGGGCTACTGGCGCCGCTTTGATCTGGCCACAGCGCGCCGCGCCCTGCTGGCGACGCACGTCGAAGGGGAGCCGCTTTCGCACGGGCACGGCGCGCCGCTGCGGCTGATCCTGCCGGGCCGGCGCGGCTACGAGTGGGTGAAGTGGGTGACGGAGATCGAAGTGAGCACGTCGTTCTGGTGGCTGAAGTGGCCGCTGCCGATCTCGTAGACTTGAGCGGCCGCCATAAGCGCCGGCGGCCCGCTTGAGGCTCCGATGCGAGACAAGCCCATCCAGCAGATCCTGCTGAGCGCCGAACAGATTCAGCGACGCGTTGCCGAGATCGCGGCGGAGATCGACGGCGACTACGCGGGCCGCGACCCGCTGGTCGTCTTCATCATGAAGGGCGCGCTGGTTTTCGTCGCCGACCTGCTGCGGGCGATGCGCAGTAACGTGCGCATCGACTTCATGGTGGTCAGCAGCTACGGCGAGCGCACCGAGAGCAGCGGCTCGGTGCGCATCGTCGCCGATTTGAAATCTGATGTGCGCGGCAAAGACGTGCTGCTGGTCGAGGACATCATCGACAGCGGCCTGACGATTCACGAGGTGATCGAGCACCTGCTGGTGCGGGCGCCGGCCTCGCTGGAGGTCTGCACGCTGCTAAGCAAGCCTTCGCGCCGCCGCGTAGACGTGCCCGCCCGCTACGTCGGCTTCGAGATCGAGGACCGCTTCGTCGTCGGCTACGGCCTCGACTACGCCGAACGCTACCGTGGCCTGCCCTACATCGGTGTCTGCGACCCCGCGGCGGCGCCGGAAATGGCGGTCGAGTGAAGCCCGGCTCCCGCTGCTTTCGCCGAATGCAGGCCGCTCAGCTCTGGGCCAGCAGGCCGCGCGCCGTGTTCCAGAGCGCGTCGTCGCCCCTGGCATGCCGGAAGTACCACCACTCCGCGCCCCAGAGATAGGCACGGCTGGCGCCGCTGCGGCGGGCCAGCGCCGCGTTGTCCAGCAGCAGCCGAGGCGAGATGCTCTGCGCCGTCGCGGGATTGAGCTGCAGCAGCGACTTGCGCTCTTCCGGCTCGCCCTGCAGCTCGGTGATCCAGAACTGCTTGCCGGCGCGCCGCGCGGCGGCCGCCTGTCCGGGCAGGTTCGGCGCAAACGGCCCCATCTCGTAGGGGAAGAAGTACCACCAATCGCGGATCCAGGCTTTCTTGGTGAACACGTTCTGGCCCAGCACGTCGCCCAGCGCCAACGCGTCCTTCCAGCGCCGGTCGTAGACCGTCCAGCTCGAGTGGGTGACCACGATCGGGCGGTGCAGCGGGTCAGCGGATCGAACCTCGGCAGCCTCAGCGGCGGTCATCTGCTCTGAAATTGTCCAGCCGTGGATCTTCTCAAAGTTCTTGATGAAGGGTTCGTTTTCGACCTGCCAGCCGGAAACCGCCGGCTCGCCGGCGTAGTGCCGCACGGCCGCGGCGACGTACGCGAGCGTGGCCGCGCGCACCCACGGCGCCTCGTCGATCACCGCGCCTTCCGGCAGGATCGCGCCGGTCCGCAGCCACCCGGGCAGGTACACTTCCGGATAGCGCTGGGCCTTGATGCCGACGGTGAGCAGCACATCGGCGCCGCGCTGCCGCGCCTGCTGCACCAGCTCGTCGGTTTCGCTGAAGTCGAAGCGCCCGGGCTGCGGCTCGACCTGGTCCCAGTAGAGCGACAGCCGCACGTGGCGCACGCCGAGGCCATCCAGCAGCTCCGCGAAGGCCGTAGCGCAGTCGCCGCCGAGATACCGCACCTGGCGGCAACTGAAGCTCACCCCGAACTGCACCGGCCGCTGCGGCGCCGCGGCGTACCAGTAGCGCCCCACGAACAGTACGAGCAACACCAGCGCCGCGGTCAGCACGTGCCCCAGGCGGTGGCCGGACCCGGCTGGCAGCAGGCCGCCGGGCCGCTCCGGCTGCCCGCACCAAGTGCGTTGGCGCGCTGCCGTGGCCGATGTACGATCGACCAAGCGCGCGGCGGGCACGCCGGCGCGGGCGCGGAGGCGGGCGATGGCTGACGAGATGCTCGACATCGTGGATGAAGACGACCGCGTGCTGCGCTCGGCTCCCAGGCGGACCGTGCTTGCAGAGTACCACCTGCACCGCGCCGTGATGTTCTTCGTCTTCGACCGCGAGGGCAACGTCTTCGTCAATAAGCGCTCGCAGGCCAAGGAGATCTATCCCGGCTACTGGAGCATCGGCTTCGGCGGCCATGTGCGCGCGGGCGAGAGCTACGATGCGGCCGCGATCCGCGAAGTGCAGGAGGAGACGGGGCTGCTGGACCGGCCGGTGCAGATCGGCTCGTTCAAGAAGCGCACCGCCGACGAGCGCGAGAACGTCACCGTCTACCGTGTCGTCGCCTCGCAGGATCTCGACCTTTTTCCCGAGGAGATCGAGCAGGGCGAGTACGTCACGCTGGCGGACCTCAACGTGATGCTTGGCCGCTTCGACTTCCTGCCGGAGACGCCGGACCTGCTCAAGATCCTGGTGGAGTACACCTCGCGGCCCTCCGGCTCGGGCTGAGGCCCGCGTGCCACCTACGCCTGCCTGGCTCAGGCGCGGCTGTCCCTGCCGCACCCTACCCGCCGGGAAGGAATGGTCTTCGCGCGAAGCCAAGGAATACGCCCGCCTCCGAACAGATGCTCCAAAGCCGGGTGGCGCGGTGTTACACTGTTGCGGTGAACGGAAACGCGCCGCCCCCACGCCTCGTCATCCTCGACGGCTTCGCCATCGTCTTCCGCGCCTACTGGGCGCAGAAGGACCACCCGCTCTCCGTCTCCACGACGGGCGAGGTGACTACCGCCGTCTATGGCTTCGCCAACACGCTGCTCAGCGTGATGAACAACCTGCGCCCGACGCACATCGCCGTGGCGATGGACTTTCCCGCGCCCACGTTTCGCCACCTCAAGGCGGATACCTACAAGGCGCATCGCCCGCCGATGCCCGAGGATCTGCACCACCAGTTCACCCGCGTGCGCGAGCTGATCGGCGCCTTCAACATCCCCATCTACGAGGCTGAGGGCTTCGAGGCCGACGACGTGCTCGGCACGGTGGCGCTGCAGGCGGAAAAGCTTGGCATCGAGACGTACATCGTCACGCTCGACAGCGACATCCTCCAGCTCGTGCGCGACGACCTGGTGCGCGTCTTCATGTACCGCCTCTACCAGCACGACACGCTGCTCTACGACGAAGAGAAGGTGATCGAGCGCTACGGCGTGCGCCCCTCGCAGATTCCCGACCTGAAGGGGCTGAAGGGCGACACTTCGGACAACCTCGCGGGCGTGAAGGGGATCGGCGAGAAGACCGCGGTCAAGCTGATTCAGACCTACGGCAGCGTGCCCGGCATCTTCGAGCGGCTGGACGAGGTTGCGCCGGCGCGGCTGCAGGAGCTGTTGCGCGCGAACCGCGAACAGGCGCTGCACTGTCGCGAGATGGCGACGATCGTCACCGACGCGCCGGTGCAGTTCTCCACTGAAACCACGCAGGTCCTCGACTACGACCGCGACAAGGTCGAAGACCTGTTCATGGCGCTTGAGTTCAAGACGCTGCTCAACCGCCTGCCCGCCTCGGCGTTGCCCTCGATCCGGCCCGTCGCCGCACCGGATGCGGGCGCCGTTGTCGCCGAGTACCGCACAGTCACGTCGCTTGAAGCGCTGGACGAGGTGATCGCCGCCTGCCGCGCCGCCGGCAGCTTTGCCTTCGACACCGAGACCACGAGCACCAACGCGATCGCCGCCAGCCTGGTTGGTATCTCGCTTTCCTGGGCGCCCGGCGCATCGTGCTACATTCCCGTCGGCCACCTGCCGGACCTGGAAAGCCCGGAGCAACTGCCCGCGGATATGGTGATCGAGCGGCTGCGGCCCTTGTTCAGCGACCCGGCGATCCAGAAGACCGCGCACAACGCCAAGTACGATCTCGAAGTGCTCGCGGGCGCCGGGCTGGTGCTCGATGGTGTCGATGCGGACACCATGCTCGCGGCCTACCTGCTGGGCGACCGGGACATCGGCCTCAAGAGCCTGGCGCTGGAGGTTTGCGGCGCCCGAATGACGCCGATCTCCGAGCTGATCGGCACGGGCAGCAAGCAGATCAGTATGGCGCAGGTCTCGATCGCCGCGGCCGCGCCGTACGCCGCGGCCGACGCCGACTTCACCGGCCGCCTGCGCGCGCCGATCGAGTCGGCCGTGGAAGAGCGCGGGCTGTTGGACCTCTACCGCACGATCGAGCTGCCGCTGATCGGCACGCTGATGGAGATGGAACGGCGCGGCGTCGCCGTCGACGTGGAGACGTTGCGCGAGATGTCGCGCGTGCTCACGGGGGACCTGCGGCGCATTGAGGGGGCAATCTACGATAGCGTGGGGCACCAGTTCAACCTCGGCTCGCCCAAACAGTTGAGCCAGGTGCTGTTCGACGAGCTCGGCCTGCCCAAGACGCGTAAGACCACGCAGGGCTACACCACCGACGCCCAGGCGCTGGAAGGGCTGCGCGGCGCGCACCCGCTGATCGAGCAGATCCTCGAGTACCGCCAGGTCGCCAAGCTGAAGTCGACCTACATCGACGCGCTGCCGAGCATGATCAACCCGCGCACCGGCCGCATCCACACCAACTACAGCCAGACCACCGCCGCCACGGGCCGGCTCTCCTCGATCGACCCAAACCTGCAAAACATCCCCGTGCGCACGGAGCTGGGCCGCCGCGTGCGCCGCGCCTTCGTCGCGCGCGACCCGGCCGGCGAACGGCCGATGTGCTTCCTCGCCGCGGACTATTCGCAGATCGAGCTGCGCATCCTCGCCCACGTGACGCAGGAGCCGCGGCTACTGGAGGCCTTCCGCAACGACCAGGACATCCACCGCGCCACGGCCTCCGACCTGTTCGGCGTGCCGATCGACGCGGTTGCGCCCGACCAGCGCAACTTGGCGAAGACGGTGAACTTCGCCGTGATCTACGGCCTCTCGGCGATGGGCCTCTCAAACCGCACGGAGATGAGCATGGCCGAGGCGCGCGACTTCATCGGCAACTACTTCGACCGCTACCCCGGCATCAAGCGCTACGTGGACGACACGATCGCGCACACACGCCAGAGCGGCTACGCGGAGACGCTGCTCGGCCGCAGGCGCTACCTGCGCGACATCAACTCCAGCAACTTCAACCTGCGCCAGCAGGCCGAGCGGCAGGCGATCAACCACCCGATCCAGGGCAGCAACGCCGACATCATCAAGATCGCTATGAACCGCATCCACGCCGAACTGCGCCAGAGCAAGCTCATCTCGCGCATGATCCTCCAGGTGCACGACGAGCTGATCTGCGAAGGCCCGCCCGACGAGCTGGAGGCGATGCGCGAGCTGCTCAACCGCCAGATGTGCGGCGCCATGGAACTGTCCGTGCCGCTGAAGGTCGAGATGAAGAGCGGCGTCAACTGGGGCGAGATGGAGTAGCCGCGCGGCCGGCGGACCATGCCCGAGCTTCCCGAAGTCGAGATCGTGCGCCGTGGCCTGGAGCCCGCCGTGGCCGGCCGCACGATCCGTGACGTGCGCTTCACGCCCGAGGGGCACCGCCTGCTGTCGGGAGCGCCGCCGGCCGCGTTTCGGGACGCGCTCGTCGGGCGGCGCATCCTCGCCGCTCACCGGCGCGGCAAGTACTTGATACTGCCGCTTGACGACGGCCGCAGCCTGATCGCGCACCTGCGCATGACCGGCCGCATCGTGGTCGAGCCGAAAGATGCTCCGGAGGGGAGCTTCTTCCGCGCTGCGATCGTGCTTGATGATGGCAACGAGCTGCGCTGGCGCGATGTGCGCCGCTTCGGCACCTGGCAGTTGCTCGAGGATCTGAGCGCCCTTGAGGTGAAGCTCGGGCCCGAGCCGCTTGCCGACGGTTTCACGCCGGCGGCGTTGGCCGCGGCGCTGGCTGGACGCGCGGCGCCCGTGAAAGCCGTGCTGCTCGACCAGCGCCGGTTGGCCGGCCTCGGCAACATCTACGCCGACGAGGCGCTGTTCATGGCCGGGATTCACCCGGCGCGGCCCGCGGCCTCGCTGACCGCGCACGAGATAGAGAGGCTGCACCGCGCGGTGCGCGGCGTGCTGGAGAAGGGTTTGAGCAACTTCGGCACGACGCTGCGCGATTTCGTCAACGCCTACGGCCAGGAGGGCCGCAACCGCGAGCACTTGCTCGTCTATCAGCGCACCGGCGAGCCTTGCGGCCGGTGCGGCACGCCGGTTGAACGCACCGTGATCGGTGGCCGTGGCAGTCACTTCTGCCCGGTCTGCCAGCCGGCGCCCGGCCAACACCTGCTCACACACCGTGCAGTGCCACGTGGCAGTCACTTCTGCCCGGTCTGCCAGCCGGCGCCGGCATCGGAAGACGCATGAGCGACGCTCAGACGCGGCCAGCGCTCACCTGCGCCGAGTGCGGGGCCATACTCGACACGGCGCGGCAGGAGCACGGGCGCATCTGCCTCGACTGTTTCGACCGCCGGCTGCGCGGCCTGGACGCCGATTTCCTCGACAACTTTGGCCGCCTCGGCGCCCGCAAGCACATCATCCTGGCCGAGGCCACACTCAAGGCGCTGGTGCTGAGCGATACGGCCGACCGCAAGCTGCTGGCGATCAGCATCTACGAGCAGTTCGTCGCCTCTGCCGCCGACTTGCTGGCCGTATACCACGCGCTGATCGAGCGCGAGCGCCGGCCGATCATGCGCGGTGTGCTGGCGTTCCAACTCGATCGCGCCCGCGTGCTCGACTTCTTCGCGCGGCTCAGCGTCGAGGGGCCACGGGAGATGCTGGACGCGGCCGGCCTGCCGCACGCCGAGCAGATCGCCGGGCTGCAGCTCGGGATCGACGCTCGCGAGCGCCGGCAACTCCAGGCGGCGCTGATCGATGCGCTCGCGGATCTGGAACGGCTCGTGGCGTTCGAAGAGGTGGGCGAGCGGGCGCTTGTGGGCGCGGCAGAGCGGCTCGCCGCGCCCATGCCGGTGGTCGCGCAGACCGAGTGGCTGGAGGGGCGCGGCATCGAGCCGGACCAGGTGGCGGCGCTCGCGCTCGGCGCCGGCGGGCGACGGCTGGAGGTCAACGTGCTCAGCACGGACGAGCAGACCCTGGGCAACGTGGTGGACGGCATCGAGGTGATGACGCGCCTCGTCCGCAACCTGATCTTCGCCTACGTCTCGCTGCACCCCGACGGCGCCCCGCACGACGCCTGGCGCCGCGGCTGAGTGTCTTGCGTCGTCAATGGTCGCGCGCGGCGTCGGTGCCGTACACTCGCGGGGCGGGAATCGATTTCCGCGGGCGAGGGTGAGATGGCCGCGTCTGGCACGGCAGAACGATCCCACGCGTCGCGGTTGCTCGACGGCATCGGCGGCATTCCTGGCCTGCGCGTGGGCCACTGGACGAACCTCGATGGTCCCACCGGCTGTACCGTCGTGCTTGCGCCGGACGAAGGCGCGGTTGCGGCCGTCAGTCAGCGCGGCGGCGCCCCCGGCACGCGCGAGACCGACGCGTTGCGGCCGGGCAACGCGGTCGCGCGGGTGCACGCCGTGCTGCTGACCGGTGGCAGCGTCTTCGGCCTGGCAGCGGCCACGGGTGTTGTGCGCTTTCTTGAAGAGCGTGGCGTCGGCTTCGAGACGCGCGCCGGCCGGGTGCCGATCGTGCCCGCCGCGGTGCTCTTCGACCTCGGCCTCGGCGACGCGGCGATCCGGCCGGACGAGGCCGCCGGCTACGCCGCCTGCGCCGCCGCGCACGAAGGCGACTGCTCGGCGGGCAGCATCGGCGCCGGCTCCGGCGCCACCGTGGCCAAAGCAGCTGGTGTTGAGCGGGCGCTGAAGGGCGGCCTCGCCTCCGCCTGCGAACGGCTGCACGACGGTACGCGCGTGGCGGCACTGATCGCCGCCAACGCCTTGGGCGACATCATCGACGTCGAAACCGGCAAACGGCTGGCCTGGCCGCGGGCCGACGAGACCGGGCGCCGTCCCACCGCGATCGAGCTGCTGCGCAGCCGCGGCGCGCTCTCGGCCGGCGGCTTCACCAACACCACGCTGGTCGTCATCGCCACCACCGCCGCGCTGACCCGTTCGCAACTGCAGCGCGTGGCGGAGATGGGACATGCCGGCCTGGCGCGGGCGATCGATCCCTCGCACACGCCGGCCGACGGCGACACCGTGTTCGCGCTGGCGGTTCCCACCGCAACGCGCCGGCGCAGGCCGCCCGATCTCATTGCCATCGGCTCGCTGGCCGCGCACGCGACCTCGCGGGCGATCGCGCGGGCCGTCGTGGCGGCACAGGGACTCGCCGGCGTGCCGGGCGTCGCCGAGCTGGCAGGGACCGGGGATCGCCGTTAACCGCCTGTGGCGGTTCCTCACGGGTGATAGAGCAGCGGGTCGGGTGGCCCCGGGGTGAAGGCGGACTTCAGCGTGTCGCGCTCAGGTGGCGGGACCCAGGCGCGTGGTGCCGCTAGAGGTTCGGTGCTGACTCCCCCACTATTCCGGCGCTCTCCCGCCTCGTGTCGAAAGCGGGGCGATCTCACGGCTCTTCGCGTACGACACCGGTCGCCCGTCAGCGATTGCCCGTGTGCGGATGCCTTCGTATGATCGCCGCGAGGCCGCGGCCAGAGCCGCGTCACCGCGGCGCAGGGCGCGCGGGGATCGAGGGGGAATGAGGGGCGCAGTCCTGCTTCTGGCCGCGCTGCTGAGCGCGAGCGTCGCCTGCGGCAGCAAGTCCAACAACAGCGTCAGCAGCATTGGCACGCCGGTGCAGGCCGCCACCGTCGCGGCGCGTGGACCGGGCACGCCGGTGCCGACCACACGCCTGGGTACGCCGCGCCCGGGCGCCACGCCGCGCCCGAGCGCCGCCGCCGCGGCCACCCGGCCGGCGACCTGTCCTACGCCGTCGGCAGAGCCGCAGGGCGTGCCCTCCGTTCCAGCCGGCACCGGCGCGCTGCAGTCCACGCCATCCGGCCTGCAGTACCAGGAGATTCAAGCCGGTACGGGCGAGCAGCCCAAGAATGGCCAGAGCGTCACCGTGAACTACACGGGGTATCTGGACGACGGCACGAAGTTCGACAGCTCGCTGAACCCGGGGCGCCAGCCCTTCTCCTTCACGCTGGGCCAGGGCCAGGTGATCAAGGGCTGGGACGAGGGGCTGGCGACGATGAAGGTCGGCGGCAAGCGCCGTCTGATTATTCCGTACCAACTCGCCTACGGCGCCGCCGGCCGTCCACCGACGATCCCGCCTTGCGCCCGACTCACCTTTGATGTCGAGCTGATCTCGGTCAAATAACACCGGCTACGCGGGGCGGGCGCGGCGCTCGCGGTAGCACCAAGCAACCGCGACGCCGACGGCAAGCACGGCGGCGGCGCCGATCGCGAGCGCAGGCCCTGACGGCTGCGCGGGACGCCGACCCTGGCGCGGCGCCTGCCGGCCCTTTGCCGGCGCGCTGCCCGCCTCCTCGCGCCAGCCCGCCGGCGTCACACGCCAGAGCACACCCGCTCCCGGCGACGCCAAACCATCTTCCGCAACCGCGCCTGGGTCGCAAAGATACAGCGCCCCCCCCTGTAGAACAGCGCCAGGGAAGAACGTCCACCCTGCGACGGTCGCCGCTCCCGAACCCAAGACGGCCGCATCCACTCGCTCCCGGTCGCGGCCGTCGAGAGGTACGCGCCAGCACCGCCCGCCGGCCGCGAGCAGCACGGCGCCGCCGGCCAGCGCGAGGCGGATTGCCGCAGGAGCGGGCGCCTCGGGAAAGCGGCTTACTACGCTGGCGACGCCCGTCGCCGGATCGAGCACAAGCAGCCGGGGCGCGGTGCGGCGTGGATGGCCGCCCTCGGCCAGATACAGGGTGCCGTCCGCGGCCGCGGCGAGGGCGCACGGCGCCGTGAGGCCGGCTGCGACCGGCGTGGCGGTGAAGCCTGCTGGAACCACGAGCCCCAGGCCGGCAAGGTCGACCGCGCCGCCGAGTCGTTGGCAGAGCTGGTCGTCTGATCCGCTATGCGAGCGCGAGGCCGCGGTTCGGCGGCGCAGCCATGGGCGGGGGTGGCCGCTGCCGGCGGCCGCCATGCTACAGGCCCGTGAGTTGAAAGACGTGGGCGCTGCTGGTGCGCAGCGGTCCCGCCGAGCCGGCCTGCGCCAGCGCGCGGCCAAGCGCCGCCTCGGAGACGCCGTCGCTCTCGACCGATGCGGCGCCCGTTACGGCAAAATGTCGGGGCCGGTCAGCGTCGTCGAAGACGAGTGCCACCGAATACGAGCCGAACGCGTGGCTAAACAGTCCAAACCAGGACGTCGTCGCGGTCCAGTGCCCGCCGACCTGCGGCGTGGCCGCGTAGACGGCGTCGTACACCGTCAGCTCGACGGTCTGGGCCAGCGCGGGCGCGCTCAGCTGCCGGAGCTGGCGCCGAACCAGCGGATCGAGAGCCAGCAGTGCCTCGCGGCGGCTCTGCAACCGCCCGCGCTGCACGATGGCGCGGGGCAGGAGGATGGTATCGATTGGGACCCGAAGGTCGGCGCGAGGGCGATCCAGCGTCGACATGGCCACGTCCGTCTTCGTTCGTGATTTCACAAACAATCCTAACGCAGGCGCGGCGGGGAGTTCAAGGCCTGGAAGCGGGTCAGCCGGTGGGGCGGCGCAGCTGTTGTGCCCGGCGCCCGGCCGCCTGGCCGCCGTGCAGGCGGCGGGCCATTACCCGGGCAGTGTACGCCAGGATCCGTCCGGAGCTGCGTAATTGACATAGCAAAGTGCGGACAAAGTGCAGAACAGGTGCGGAGCGTGTGCCGGTCGGGGGCTGCCTCGCCGCTCCGTTACGCCCCGCGCCGATGGCCCAGGCAGGGGACCGTAGACCGCGATGACCGCGGCTGCAGTCTACCCGGATCGCCGCGCCACGGGGGTGTGACAAGTTGTAATGGGTCAAGTGATTAG